>NZ_RCBY01000629.1 GCF_003838195.1 Okeania hirsuta | reverse complement strand
TCGGTTTCAACATGAGATGGCCGGCGAGAACCTGGGAGCCTATTTCTCTTTCGATACGGAAGAAAATGAAACGATTGAAGTGAAAGTGGGGGTCTCCTATGTCAGCATGGAAAATGCACGAGAGAATTTAGAAAAAGAACAGCCGGGCTTTGATTTCGAAGGCACGGCAGCAGCCTCTAAGAAGAAGTGGGACGACCTCCTAGGACGAATCGAATTGAAAGGGACTAAGGAAAATAAGACGAAGTTCTATACCGCACTTTACCATGTGCTAACGCACCCCAGTGTTTTTCAGGATGTGAATGGTGAGTATCCTTTGATGGGACAGTTTGGGGCGGGCAAGGTAGAAGGAAGGAATCGCTATACGGTGTTTTCCCTTTGGGACACCAATCGCAATCTACATCCGCTGTTAAGTCTTATCTATCCGGAGATCCAGTCGGAGATGGTGCGGAGTATGGTTGATATATACAAGGAGAGTGGTTGGTTGCCAAAATGGGAGTTGATGGGCATGGAAACGGCGTGATGGTAGGTGACCCCGGCACCCGGGTTATCAACCGACACCTATTTGCGAGGAATTCGCGATTTTGATGTAGAAACGGCTTTTGAGGGCATGAAAAAAGCGGCCATGACGGAGGAAAAAGAATAACCCGCTCCGTCCAGATATCGACGCGTACATGGAATTAGGATATATCCCCGATGGATAAGGAGGGCCCCTACGATGGTACGGTATCTACTGCGCTAGAATATTACATTGCAGATTGGAATATCGCGGCTTTGGCGAAGGAATTGGGGAAAACAGAAGATCATACCTATTTCCTAGATCGCTCCTTGGGCTACAAGAACTACTTCGATGCAGAAACGGGAATGCTTCGTCCCAAGCGAGCTAATGGCAAGTGGTTTGCGCCTTTCGA
>NZ_RCBY01000628.1 GCF_003838195.1 Okeania hirsuta | reverse complement strand
GGATAAAGATTAGAGAACCCAGAGATTAACCCAAATATACCCAGACCTACCCAGAGATTACCCAGAACTACTGGGTTAAATTGGGTACATTTCTGGGTAGTTAAATACTTACTATGATTGAATTTCAGCTATTTCTACTGGGTTTTGGGTAAATGCTTTAAATCTCAATCGCGTTCCAGAGCCTTCTAATTGTCCATAGCCCATTTCAGCCAAATCCTTAAAGTAACTTCTGGCCACTTGAGCAGTAAATTTAGGTTTAACTTTGTCAAATTTCTTGCTAGTAACAATATCAGAACCAGATAAAAATTTATCCTTTCTTTGACAATAATCTAAGAGACTTTTTAGCATATCAGAAAGTGCTGGTTCAGGCTTCAGCAAACAAACTTTTTCAATAAAATATTGTTGTTGAACTATACTGTCAAAAGCCACTTGACAAACTGACTGAGGAATTAAATTAGTTGGTTCATTTGGATAGCTAAATAATAAATGAAGCAACCCACAATGCCTCAGAAACTTACCAGGAAATTTATTCAAAAATTCAGCCATAATCTGGTTATTTTCCTCCATGGCTTTAGTTTCCACCAAGCTGATTTTAGTGACAATATATTTAAAAGCATCCGGCGAAAACATAAATTTTTGCCCTGGTAGTTGAGCAGCCCAAACCAATAATTTATAAATATCCTCAGTAACGTCAACTGCACTGCCACCTGAAATCACTTCTTCTAAGGTTAGTGGTTTGTTCTCCATCCATAAGTAGTTGAATCTAGCAAAATGACCTGCACTGCGAAGGTTTGTCTGACTCAATAAATCCTGAAATACCTCCGGCTGTATTGCACCAATAATCCCCATTTGGCAGTTAAAACTGTTACCAGTCATTAAACTACCACCAAGTCTATCATCAGATTTCATACGGAGTTTGGGTGAAATG
>NZ_RCBY01000627.1 GCF_003838195.1 Okeania hirsuta | reverse complement strand
GTCCATCCGCAATGCTGAACGGTCCAAATTCCTGAGTAGTGCCGTAGGAGCCTGAGCCAATCAGCTGCCCATCTGCGTAGGCGTTCCAGGAACCACTTCCGTTAGTACCATTGATCTCCAGTTTTACGAAGAAGACATCATCATTCGGATCTGCTGCTGTTCCATTGTCATCACAAACCGGAGCTTCAGCTTGCGATACAACTACGCTACATGCTCAGAGCAAGAGGTGGTGGAGTCCATCGATAACGGACTCACTGCAACTGCGTCATCTACATCATGCCATCTACTTGAATCGGGTCCGTTGACAATATTGTTGGCCCGAAGCTAACCGTCTCACATATTCTCCACTTGCTTACTACAGAGTTGTTGATCACAGCAGCCGCTCTATCTCCTGTATGAGTCCCATTCACTTCAACGTGTGAAGGTATTAGACACATCATTCGGATTAGCGGGTGTGCCGTTGTCATCACAAAGCACATTTCCGAGGACTACATCAAGATCACATTCGTCTGAACAAGTGCTAGGTGGCTCAATTGTAATGGACTCTCTACAGATACTATTATCTGAATCTGCAAATGTGAATGAGACTGGTCCGCCAGCGATTGGGAATGGTCCGTAGCTTACTACTTCTCCAAAGTTCCCTGACTGTCCTAAGTTATTTGACCAGGTACTAGCACTCGTATTGTTACCTTGAACAAACTGAAGGAGAAGGTATCATCGCTTGGATCACCAGGTGTACCGTTATCATCACATTCTGGTCCACTAACCACACTAATCGATACCTGACATTCTTCAGAACAAGCCGTCGGCGGAATGACGGTGAAAGTCTCTCCACAATCTGGCACATCATCATCAGAGATGACGAGTTCAATTGGTCCGTCACTGATGGCAAATGGTCCTAGCGTTACATTTTGGTTGTAGTGTTCACCGCTAAGTA
>NZ_RCBY01000626.1 GCF_003838195.1 Okeania hirsuta | reverse complement strand
AAACCTTTGTTCATAATACTTTTTGTTGATTCTCTAACAATCTTTATTCTATCCTACTTATTCATCCTTCAAGGCCACCACTGGTCGGACTCTCGCTGCTTGTAAAGCCGGGATTAATCCGGCAACCATTCCGGCAATCACTAGCAATACGATGGCGCCAATCCCGACCGTGAGATTCACCTCAGGATGATGAAAATTAACTACATCGGCATTATTAATGATCATCAAATAATCAATGCGCAATTACAATGTTCCGCAATCAAACCTAAATAGCCTGGGTTGGATGACTCTGTAGGATCATGCTGATGATGGAACGTGGCGTAGCACCTAAGGCTTTCCCTAATTCCGATCTCCTTGGTCTTTCTTCACCACGATAAGCATGATATTACTTACCCAAACAATACCGGGCTAGCAAGGTGCCAATGCCTAAAACCACAAGAATAATTTTGATTCCACTGAACAGCACTTTGACGCTAAGAATTCAGCTTGAGGTTGAATCCGCCGATGCCCTAGGATCATAGGGCGCTACATTATGCTTTCCTTCATACCGCACGCACCTTCGCCTCCATTCTCGCTAACCAAGACTTCGGCTCCGCAAACAAATAAAGTGGTCCACCCGGGTCCCCATCCCAAAAGTTCGATGCATGCCGTCAAAGAATACCACCGCTTCCAGTCCTCTTCCGTCCAAGGTTTCACTTGCATGGGACCGAAAACGCCCACTACTCGGAACTGTACACCTCTCACCTGAATATATTCTCCAATACAAGAAGCATTACCAAATAAAACCTCCTTCACTCGCTTTCCGATGACAGCCACTTTTCGACCCTCGTCCACATCGCGCTGATTGACGTAGCGCCCTTCATGCAATTGTAAAGCCTCAATATGGATCATATCCTGCAACTCCCCACGGATTTCATACTCGTCAGATGCTTCCCCAAAGCTCACCACATGGCTTCCCATGCTTAAGCGGGG
>NZ_RCBY01000625.1 GCF_003838195.1 Okeania hirsuta | reverse complement strand
CTTTGTGGGTTTAATACCCCACCGTCAACGGTCGTGTTCACGCATTACTTGGGGGAGCGAATCCCCATGTAATTTTCCTCCTGTCTCCAGTATAGCTGTCTCCTTCTTCAAGGAATGGACCCAAAGTAGCTCAGTGGATGAGCGAGCATCTGGAACGTCCTATTCATCCTCAAAGAGGGTGGTAAATACTCTAAGTGCAAGCCCAAAGGAATCTTTAACTCAGAACTTGTATGCCATCCAGCTCGCCTGAATTACAACCAGCAGAAAGGTTATGGCCTCTAATTAATGAACCGATCGCAAATCGTTCATTTACCAGCCTCGAAGAGTTAGAAGAAATTCTGTTTGAGCGTTGTCAAGTTCTTTTAACACAGCAATTTGCAATCAAGGCTATAACCCAGTACCATTGGTGGCCGAAAATTCAGGTTTAATTACTCCGATGCTACCGGATTTGAGATCACCCCCAAATCAGTCTGAATACCACAACCTTGAGCCACAAGACGGACTAATGATTCAGATTTATGAGTATTGAGTTGATCTACAAGAAAAATCCATCCTCCATCAGAATCAGTATCGATAGTCTGTTCAATGTGTTGCAGAAAATCAACTTCTGTGGGGGTGGCCTTAATTGAAGGGGTAATGATTTGTCCTTTGGCAATATGGCAGTTGGCCAGTAGACATTGAGTGCCATGGCGAATGTACTCAAACTCATTGCGTTCGACTCGTCCTGGCTCTATTGGTTGAGTGGGGCAAATTCTCTCATTAGCTTGGATACTCGTCATTTCATCGGTACTAATCAGATGAATTCCTTTTTCGAGTAATATCATGTCCGGTAGCATCGGTCTTGTATAGCAAAGGTAAGGAAGAAGGAAGAAGGAAGAAGGAAGAAGAAAGAGGGAAGAGGGAAGAGGAAAGAAGGCTACCCTCGCAAGAAAAAACCATCATTTCCTGTAGATATTCACCCTTGGGTTTACACAAACGATATAA
>NZ_RCBY01000624.1 GCF_003838195.1 Okeania hirsuta | reverse complement strand
GAAGTGATTTTAATAAAACAGATTCCAGGCTATGCTATAATCTTAAGCTGACGAACACAGAACAAAAGAACTAAATAAAGAACACAGAAAGGTTTAATATGATTCTAATAAATACCCTACTCTCTCTTTCATTATATTAACAATGCGTTCGCTAACGCTCACAAGAATTATTTGCTATTGAAAGGAAAAAAGAAATTAATATCTCACTTTGGAATGGGAGTGTAATTCCTAAACTCTTTCTTTGTAGATTTTACAGTTCTAGTCGGTGATTTCTTTTTTTGAAGTTGGTATTTTTTTGAACTTACCGTTTTCTGTTGTGGAAGTTTTTCATTTTGATCTTGATAAGAATAGGCCAGGATTAGCAAAACAATCATCGCTGTTGATGCAAAGCCAGCAAATTTGAATGTTGTTGATAGTTCATTTGAAGCAGTTGCTAAAACTTTATTTGATGGCTTTTTCTGGAATGAATCAGTATTTACTGTATCTTCTTTTTGATGGTGTTCTAATAAACGGGTTTGCTGGGAAATCGTTTTTGTTAGTTCAGAGATTTGATCCTGCAATTTTTCCTCCCCGCCCAAAATCATTCCATATCCATTTCCCTCCTAAATAGGAAGTATGAAAGCTTGGTTCTTTCTCATAGCGGAAAGGAGATATGTACCAATACTCCCTTCCCTGTTTGATAATATTGACAGGTTGATGCCCAAAACAATTAAGCAATTCAGGCATTGAAATATTCTCCTTTGCCCATTGCGTATTATAGATGATTTGTGGGGCATATTTCTCCGTTTTTGCAATAGTCTATAGAATCATATCGCTGGGAAATTAGCTGTAAATACCTTTTGTATCCAGTTCAAAAAGCGGTTGTTTTTTGGAAAAGATGGGAATACAATGCACATTGTACAGATACAGTACATAAATACAAGGAGACACAGGATGAATACAAAGGAAAAATACACCATTTCGGAGGCTACAGCACTCCTAGGTTTTAAATCTCGGAGTACAATCAATAAAAGAAC
>NZ_RCBY01000623.1 GCF_003838195.1 Okeania hirsuta | reverse complement strand
CAAGAAAAAACCATCATTTCCTGTAGATATTCACCCTTGGGTTTACACAAACGATATAAACGGACATGATATGAAAAAATATTCTGGAGCTGAGTTTAGAGGCAGGAGGCAAGAGGTATTTACAGCAAATATTTGTCTCAATGTTATAATACTCTAGTTCATTATACAGTTTATTATATAAGGTAATTTGTAAGCATTCAGCTATTAGCAGTCAGCTCTCAGCAATAAAAATGAATGAAGTAAGTACTAGTTTAACTTATATCATGTTCGGATGATCACTGATAATAAAACCAGAATCATTACAGTAGATGTATTCAAAGTTGATGGCCAAAAAGATGGCGATATAGCTGCCGCACTTGCTCCGCCAACGCCAACTACCTTTATGTTCAAGCGATCGCTTATAATTGAATAGCCCTAGTTTGAGGCCACCAATGGAAGCAAGTTAGTCCTTGTATTAAATCATGCTGTTTCATTAGTTGTTGGCACCGAAAGACTAATAGTTCTTCAAGTTCATCTAAAGAAAGGGGAGAGCTATTGGCCACAACTTCATTAGTTAAAGGCCACAAACGTTCTGCTGGTTGTAGTTCTGGTGACTTGGCAGGTAAATAGATTAAATCCAAACCCTCTGGTATCTTCAAGCTGTCACTGGTATGCCAACCGGCTTGATCGATGACCAGCAGAACTCTTTTATTCTTTCCCAGACCATATTCAGTGGCAAAATCATCTAAAACTTGATTAAATATTTTTGTGTTGACATGGGGTAGAATCCACTCTTTTAGTCTCTCCTGCCAATCGGGTGTACAAACCCATACAACCACATCCACAATGAGCTGTTGCCTGCGCACAGCGCTATACCTGCTTTCCGGTCAGTTCATATCATGTCCGTTTATATCGTTTGTGTAAACCCAAGGGTGAATATCTACAGGAAATGATGGTTTTTTCTTGCGAGGGTAGCCTTCTTTCCTCTTCCCTCTTTCTTCTTCCTTCTTCCTTCTTCCTTCTTCCTTACCTTTGCTA
>NZ_RCBY01000622.1 GCF_003838195.1 Okeania hirsuta | reverse complement strand
ATCCAGAGTACTTCATCTGCATTACTTCATCACCTCACCAACCTATTGATTGTGCTTTTACATTTATTGCTTTTGGTGACGCTAAATAAGAGTTTTAACCCTTGCAAAAAATGTTAACAGCATATTAATTAACCTACCTATTCTATAGGTTGATAACTGTTGACTCAAATCCTAGAAAAGTCGGAAAATAGTGTATTCAATGGTTTAACCATTGCTGATATTGTCAGCAAGAAGGAATAAGCTGTTTAAATTTTCTATAGTTGATTTCAAACAGTACAGTAAAATCTAACAGGAGTCAGTAATGGCAATTTTTAAAGATTCAGCGGGAACAGCAACTCAGCACATCTATGGTGTTATTTCTCCAGACGGTAAGATAATTTCTGGTGAAGGCTTCAAATGCCACAAACTTCGCTATGGACTTTATCTAATAGAATTCGACCAGCCTTTTGTAGACACCCCAGCAGCAATTTGTACCATTTATGGAGGTGAATGGCAGACATTTAATCTGTCAGTCGCTGTCGTTGACGTTGCTCCATGGCACTTTGTATGCACTACTTCTTCACCTGACAGATCTGAAGATTGTGGTTTCACCTTTATTGCTTTTGGCAATATCTAAAACTTTGATATTCCCTCCTACCCTACCTATCAACGATACATAAATGGGTGCAAGCATTTTACCACTAGGGAATGAAAAATTTGAAAAATTATGGTGAGCTTTTTAAGATAACAGTAAATAATTGCTGTATTGAAAGCTCTATAACATTAAAATTTAGCCCCAGACTTTTTGTTTGAGGGCTTTTTAGGCTTGGGGGACATCTGTAACCGTTAATCCAATTTAGATCGAAGCTTTACCTGATAAAGTAAGGCAGAAGGATTAGAAAATAATTTAAGACAGTATCTTTATGGTAACCAGATTTGGTATTATATCAAACCCGGTTAAACAGCCATAGAATGGTTAAGTTAGGAGGAGTCAGGAGGAGAAAGAATTACAAAGATAAACGTAGTTATGGCGATTGAAGA
>NZ_RCBY01000621.1 GCF_003838195.1 Okeania hirsuta | reverse complement strand
GTGCGAGAACAAGCAATTCTACAATTAGCTACTGGTTGGAAAGATGAGCCAGAAACTTTACCCATGCTCAAACAATTAGTGCAGTCTGATAATAAATTTTTGCGACAAACAGTGGTTCAAAAATTAGCTACTGGTTGGAAACATGAGCCAGAAATTTTACCTATGCTCAAACAATTAGCGCATTCTGATGATAATTCAAATGTACGAGAAGAAGCGGTTAAACAATTAGCTACTGGTTGGAAAGATGAGCCAGAAATTTTACCTATGCTCAAACAATTAGTACAGTCTGATAATAACTGGCAGGTGCAATTTGAAGTAGTACGACAAATAGTTAGAGGTTGGAAACATCACCCAGAAACTCTACCAATGCTTCAAGAATCTGTAAAGTTAAATGTTAATTGGGATGTCCGAGCAGTAGCAGTAGAGCAAATAGCTAGGGGTTGGAAACATCATCCAGAAACTCTACTAATTGTTTGAGCATAGGTAAAATTTCTGGCTCATGTTTCCAACCAGTAGCTAATTTTTGAACCACTGTTTGTCGCAAAAATTTATTATCAGACTGCACTAATTGTTTGAGCATGGGTAAAGTTTCTGGCTCATCTTTCCAACCAGTAGCTAATTGTAGAATTGCTTGTTCTCGCACCCACCGATCATCATCAGACTGTACTAATTGTTTGAGCATGGGTAAAATTTCTGGCTCATCTTTCCAAGCAATGGCTAATTGTCGCACCGCTTCTTGTCGCACATCTGAATTATCATCATCAGACTCTACTAATTGTTTGAGCATAGGTAAAATTTCTGGCTCATTTTTCCAACCAGTAGCTAATTGTTGAACCGCTATTTGTCGCACCCACCGATCATCATCAGACTGTACTAATTGTTTGAGCATGGGTAAAATTTCTGGCTCATCTTTCCAAGCAATGGCTAATTGTCGCACCGCTTCTTGTCGCACATCTGAATTATCATCATCAGACTCTACTAATTGTTTGAGCATAGGTAAAATTTCTGGCTCATTTTTCCAACCAGTAGCT
>NZ_RCBY01000620.1 GCF_003838195.1 Okeania hirsuta | reverse complement strand
ACCCATTTCATCCGTGGCAAACTCATAGTCTTCGCGCACATCGAGTAGCAAAAAGTCCTCTCCTCGTTCAGCCAACTCATGGAGCTGTTGTACATTAAGATCAAAGCTATTCCCTGCTTGATTTGGCTTAGGCACACCACAGAATTCGTCGTAATCAATTAACTCCTTGATTCCAGATTAGGATTAATTGGGAATTTTAGCACTCTGGTACTAAAGGCAGCAGCATCAAATAAGAAAAGACGGCCACTCAAAGCTCTCCCACACCGGTAATCACTTTAATCACTTCGCTGGCCTGAAGACTACCAATAATGCCAGGTAAGACACCTAGGACTCCTCCTCTGCACAATTGGGAACCATATCTGGGGCGGTGGCTCCGGAAACAAATCCCGATAGTTGGGACCACGACTGCCGTCTGCCGCCGATAGATTGAAAACGGAAACCTGGCCTTCGAAACGGAAAATACTGGCGTAGACATTGACCTTTCCCGCTAGGACACATGCATCATTGACAAGATAGCGAGTTGGGAAGTTATCTGTCCCGTCTGCCACGACATCATATTGACTCACCAGCTGCAACGCATTATCTCGAGTAAGGGCTTCCTGATAGACTTCTACTTCAATATGTGGATTCATGGCTAGAATCCTTTTTTTTGCCAGCTGTGCTTTGGATTGACCTACATCGTCAACGGTATAGGAACCTGACGCTGGAGATTGCTGGTGTCAACTACATCGAAATCAACGATGCCAATTTTACCGACGCCGGCCGCTGCAAGATAAAGCAGGACGGGGCTACCTAGCCCGCCAGCTCCTACAACCAGGACCTTACTTTGCTTCAACTTTTCTTGCCCTGCCAAACCAAATTCCGGAATGGCAAAATGCCGTGCATAACGGTTGAGTTCCTCTTTGCTAAAATTGTATCCTTCCATCTGATTAGATCTCGTTGAAATTCTATGTAATATCTTTTAAACACAAGAGTAAGCCTAGGGTACGCATATGTAGCTGAGTTGTAATAACTACGACACTATAGAAAAAA
>NZ_RCBY01000062.1 GCF_003838195.1 Okeania hirsuta | reverse complement strand
CTCCTGACTCCTGAGGACTCACAACATTTATTTATAAGTATTCAACCGCAATTCGTAGCTCCCCCGGAGGGGGAACATGATATAAAGCCTCAAAAATTCTCTCTTCTGCTTTTCTTTTCTATAGAATGTTGCACAAATGAAAATATAGAAATTTATGCAGGATTAACAATCCAAAAATAGACTGCAAAGTATAAAACTCTCATTGATTTTTATTTACTATAAGAGATTTTTTTCTAAACCCAAATAGAACTGCTATAAAAAAGTTAAATTACTTAAATTATACTCAATCCGATTATTAAAAAGTACTTTTGAGATCAAATCCACTTAATTCAGTATAAAAAAATGTTCCATCTGAGTGCCATTGCCAAATCTTTATCGATATCCCCACATTCCCCCTCCTGGGAGGGGTTAGGGATGGGTCTCCAAACTATGAATCTAATTACACAAATTCTACCGGATTTGATATGAGTTATACTTTCTAACCTTTCTGCTTTATCCTCCTAATAAATATCTTATTGCTCGGATTTAGTATTAAGTAGATAGACATAAATAATTAGGGTTTGCTGAAAAAGTATTTTAGTAGGGGTAGGAGACAGCTATACTGGAGACAGGAGACAGGAGAAATGGATCGGGAGCGAGGAAGTAGGAGCGGGCGTTTTGTAAGAATGATTTTTCTGCCCAACTATGCGCCTAAAATACGCTCCATGCATGAGCGTGAAGAGCTGAAACAGGCGCACTTTTTTCGTTCCCAAAAAGGCACTTCTCTTTATATGTCAATGCTTTTATATTTAATCAGCAAACCCTAATTAGTAAAATGGAAACTATTTGGAAATTCCAGAAGTAATTGAGATTGCTTTCCGTTCCGGAATGCTCCGCAAACCTTCCACTCCGTTCCAGTCGCAATGAAATTTTACATTTATATCATGTCCAGTTCAACAGTTATAAATAAACGACGGATTCCTCAGGAGTCAGGAGCAAATAAAGAAGAATAAAGAGGAGGAAAAGGAGAAGTTTTTTTATCACTAATTATCCGGAAATGATATTAATTATACTTATACAAATTCACTTTAGGGATATCACAAATAGTTTCCAACTTTAAATGTAAAATAATTGCCCGAAACTATTTTCTTATCAAAGTTTTTAGTCGATTAAATCTAACTTCTGACTTCTGACTTCTGTACGTCGATAATCCGACTGCTCCCCGATCTGAATTCAGTGAAACGGTATTACAATGGATAATTGACAATGGATAATTGATAATTAATCCCCAAAGGTTTAAAGTCTCTCCTTTTAAGGAGAAAAAAGCGGTTGAGGGATGGCGAGGTCCCCTCGCCATATCCAATCAACCAAGACAGCGGTCGTTAGCGGAGCTTCCCGTAGGGTGGGATGGCGATCTTCGGAGCGGGTCTGCAAGAACGGGTCTCCTCGCCATATCCAATCGACCAAGAGAAGAAATCTGATTTCCTTATATTCAATTCCGTAACGGTTTTAACCTTCTTGTAATTATCCATTATCAATTGATGAACTACTTACTTTGGCTCTATCTCTAGACTACCGTCTGCATAGAGCAAAATAGCAAACTCAGTCCATTCTATTTTATTCGTAGAATTAGGCTTAACTAAATTCGGCAGTGGTGTACTGCTCAAATGGTTTTTTGCTATTTGATTAAAAGCTTCGTAAGAAATAATATCTCCATTTTTATCTACCTTAACTAGATAAATTGCTGTTTGTTTAACTGGTTTTTTCCAGTTTTTATCGATCTTAGTGTAGAGTTTTTGTTGTAATGTAGCAATTTCTTTGTTGTCGGTAATTCTTTTACCTATTGATTCTACGTTTTCGATGTCAGAATTAGTTGTTGTTGCTACCGGATTAATGGTATTTTCAATAGTTGCTTGATTTGTCGTTTCAAGGGCATCAGATTTATCAGTTACGGCATCCAAATTTCCGGTTATTTTTGGTGCAGATAAAGTTGTATCTACCGTCTCTAATTTTTCATTTTCCGTTAATTGTGAAGTCGAATTAGAAACAATATTAGCAGTAGTTTGTTGTTGATCGCCTCCATCGATATTTCCATGATTCAAAAGTTGATAAATTTCAGCCAGAACAACTATAACAATAGCAGTTAATGTCAGTAATGAGAGAGTTTTAACTTGTTTAGTTAACTTTATTACAGACTTGGGAAACATCTCATAATCTTCTGATGAATTTGTTTCCTCATCCCCATCTGTTTTAATCACGATCATTTCTGCTTCATGAGACCGGATAGCTATTTCTGTGCTTAAACCAACTCGAATGTGCAAAGGCCCACTAAAAGTTCCCTCTCGCAAGACTTGCACTGGTCTATCAGAAACTACTCCCATTGCTGCGAGTCTCTCAACAATTCCTTGATCGCGACCAATATTTAAAACTCGATCGACTATTGCCATTTGCCCTGTTTTCAAATCAGCTACATTCATTTTGATTACCTCTGACGTTATTACTTAAATGTTGTGTAGATATTGTGGTAATTACTATCTTGTATTCTGCATATAATCTCAGACTTACAGCACTTTTTAGGATGGTGAGGTAAAGTTATTATGTTGCCTGTTGCCTAAAGTCCTAAAACTTTGTACCTCCAAGACTCGAAAACTGCTGTAAATGTATCGTCAGCAAATCCTCAATAATTAATAATTAATAATTAATAATTAATAATTAATAATTAACAATTACCTCTCCTAGAGAACGGATAGGATTGACTCAAAGGAAAATTTTTGCTTGTTTCTCCTTTAAAGGAGAGACTTTAAATCTTAATTATTCGGTAATGACCGAGGAACGAGAAAGACTGAATATATGACCGAATTTTCCTTTCTACTACTTATTGCTGATCAATGATTTTGGAACAGACAATAATATCGCTAGCAGGATTAAGTCCCAAACCAATATTGCGGTCTCCTACTGCCACAATTACCGAACCACTAGGGTTGTTACTAATTACCTCTAGCTCAACTCCTACTACCAATCCCATTTTTTTCAAGCGACTATCCATCTCATCTATAGCATTGATCGTAATAATATGTAAGCGATCGCCCCGTTTTGCTTGTGTCAGTGGAAAGTTAGTTTCTACTACTTGTTGATAAGTTTCTTTAAGAGTGTGATGGTTGTTTTCCTCTTTCAACTCAATATAGTTGCTGTCTCCCAGAAATGTAAATTCCCATGCTTTCTCCTTCCTCTCTACATTATTAGATTCCGATCTATCTTCATATTTTTTATCCATTAATTTATGTAAACAGTTGAGATTTATTTTCATTTAGTATAGTAACGATAGCAGAGTAGTTTGTCAAGTTTAATATTTGACATTATTCAAAACTGGAACTAGAGAAAATCAGGAGCTATCAATTATATTATCTCTCTCATCTACACTGCTATTAAGAAAGTATTAATTTATTTTCAATACTTTTACTGGCATTGCTGAGGAGCGGGATGAATATAAGTGGTAATATCAAATCCGCTAGGGTTCGGTATAAAAAAAATTTTCATCTTCATCCAAGAGCAAATGTTTCGCGCATTCTCTTCCCTCCTGACTCCTGACTCGGTCCTCCTGACTCCTAGATTAACTATCTAATTACACCGATGCTACCGGATTTGATATAAGCGGGGGCAGGCATCCTGCCTGTCCCTGCCAAGGAGTGAAAATATCAGGAACGAAAATATCAGGAACGGGCAAAATGCCCCCCAAGCACAAAACTATTAAAATCATCCCGCATTTGTGCAACGCCCTTCTACTAAATCAGGACTTACGCAAAATATCAAATCATATACTATCCGTAGGGGTGAACGGCCGACTTTATAGCGCTTTTCACATAGATAGACTACAGTTAGTATGGGCAACCCAAAAGCATTGATTTTTCTACTCCCTCTCTTTGTGCGCGTTCCCTCTCTTAGTCAACATTCCCTCTCTTGGTCAGCATTCCCTTGCTACTAACTTGGTCGCGGGGTCTGACCGCTTGCGTCTGTCACCGACGCGGGGTCGCACCGCTGTTGCCTGTTGCCTTGCGCGTAGCGCTATTTCTCACCCAATAACTTTTGAAGGAGATTCATTGAACATTTCTCCTGCTTGTAAACGCTTCATATAACTTGCTTGGTCTGTTGCCACTTTACCACAGAGAAAATAAGCACCAAGCAAACTCGGAAAAGCAAGAGTTATTTTCATAGCATCACTAAACTCAATGACTGCTTCTGGGTTAGTAACCGTACCCACAAAGATACCTACTAAGAACAAGATTTTATAGATAATCACACCTCGGTTTCCAAATAAATATTGCCAGCAAACTTGACCATAGTAACTACTAGAAATCATCGTAGAAAAAGCAAACAAAATTATACAAATTGTCAAAATAGCAGGAAACCAGTCAATCACAGTAGTAAAAGCGGCTAAAGTTAGTTCTGAACCATTGAGAGTCGCAAATTCAGGATTATTGTAAACGCCAGTAATAATAACTACTAAAGCGGTCATATTACAGATAATGACAGTATCAATAAATGGTTCTAGCATTGCTACAATACCTTCTCGAACAGGTTCATCTGTCTTTGCCGTAGCATGAGCGATCGCTGCCAAACCCAATCCTGCTTCATTAGAAAAAGCTGCACGGCGAATCCCTTGTATTAGCGCTCCCACAAAACCCCCTGCCATAGCTTGGGGAGCAAAAGCGCTATGAATTATAGTAGAAATTGCGTGAGGAATAGCAGTAAAGTTAGCTAAAATTACCCATGAACCTGCCAGAAAGTAAACGCCACACATTGTCGGTACAATGGCAGCAGCTACTCCAGCAATACGTTGAATACCACCTACTATTACTAACCCCACTACTAATACTAAAATTAATCCATAAACCCAGCTTCGTTGAGCAAAAAAAGGTATCACATTAGCAACAACTACTTGAGACTGGTTAGACTGAAATATGCTGGAACTACCCAAGACAGCAAAGATATTGAACAATGCAAACATTCCACCTAAAAATTGACCTAATTTTTTTTGTCCTAAGTCAGCTAAACCCATTGATATATAATACATTGGCCCTCCAATGCTTGTACCATCTGGGTTAACTACACGATATTTTTGTGCCAAAGTACATTCAACAAACTTTGTACTCATGCCTAACAACCCTGCGATCGTCATCCAAAAAGCTGCACCTGGTCCTCCAAAACTAATAGCAATAGCAACTCCAGCAATATTTCCTAGCCCCACAGTTCCAGATAAAGCAGTTGCCATAGCTTGAAAATGAGAGACTTCACCCTCATCATTAGGGTCATCGTATTTTCCCCAAATAACATCTATGGCGTGTTTAAAAGCTCGAATATTAATAAACTGCATTCGGAGAGTAAAAAAGAGACTGCCACTAATTAGCCAAAGTACAATAAGTGGTATCCCTTGGTCGCCACCAATACGATAAAAAATGATAGCATCTATATTTTTTAATAATTGAGAAAAAGTAACAGAAATCCAATCTAACATTTGGTTAGTAGTTCCTAATAATATTTAATACCATATTATACCAAGTAGTATATTTTTTGATTATATTTATTTTAACGACGAAATAATAGTTGTTTTTGTCAAATTTAACTGTAAAAAACAAATAGTTTTCAATCGTTTTCAGCCGATAATTAAGGTAAATTGAAATCTACTTTTGCCAATTCCAAATTTTATTGCCATATCCATAAATAGATGATATGGATGAACAGTATAAAATTTATAAATTACTACTATCTACAAAGTTGGCAAATCTATACAAAAAGAATCATTACCTGAATTAAAATCAGGCTTGAAGTCCGATTTTTCTGTTAGAAAAAATCTACTTTTAAGGTTTTACTCACTTAATCACTTTTGATAATTTGGGTGCGTTACGCTATCGCTAACAGCACCCTACAAACTACAAACTGACTACTTTTTCTGCAACACCCACAAAATTTCCATCTCATTCGTCAACTCATCCGACCAACTCGCCGTCACCCCAATACCACGAATTGAACTCAAAACAACCTTCACATCCCGTGGCATCATCAGATTCACAAACTGATAACGATTCGCCCAAACCATCATCTGTTCCATATTCCAATAAAAATACCCCTGATTCGATGTTGGTAAAGACCCCACGACTTCCTCAAAATCATCACTCCCAATTAAACCACGATCTGGCATAGTTATCATCACCTCTATCAACGGTTCACCAAGTGCCACAAACAAAAAATCATCATCCAACCACCCATACCCCAAAAAACTACCAATACCAACCATCTGCCACTCCGTCACCGATATCTCTCCCACCTGTTTTTCCTTCAACGACACACCAGGTTTTTCCATCGCTACTCTATTTAACTTTCTCAACATCCCATTAGCAGCAAAGCGATCGCTAGTCTCCAAAATCATCGCTCCACCAACGCCAGTCTGTACCAATCTTCCTTCATTTGACCCAATTAAACCTATAGCAAACTCCCCATCCATCCAACCAAACACTTCTCGATCTACATCCAAATCTAAATCTTGAAACGTCTTCCTCACCATCTCCAACAGATCCTGCAAATCTTCACTACCCTGCGCTTGCGCCACAAACTGCGACCAAGCTAAACTAATATTCTTCCCACTGACCGACATCATCGTCTCCGCTGGAAACCGTTGCAAAACCTCACCCGATGCTGTTTCAGTCTGCTCTGGAGGCAAGGGAGAATTCAACTTAGTCACTGTCCGCAAGCGCAAACCAGCATCATCCACTCCTATTCCCATCACCACAGAATTTATTTTTTCCAACTGCACTAAACTTGCAGTAGACAACTGTTCATTCTCCGGCAAGTCATCAGTAAATGCCGTCATCAACTGACTATAATTAGGAATAAAAATAGTAGCGAGGGCATTCTCCACCCCTGCACTCTGCTGTAAACTTTCAGCAGCATTCTCTTGCATTGCCAAAGAAGCTTGACCCTGAAACGTATCAATAGTATCTTCCACTGCTGCTGCAACGGTCGCGATCGCTAAATAATCTCCCAAAATTGCCAAATTAAAAGTTTTCCCACTCTCATCAGTAACTTCCCGAATAGTCACCCCCTGATATTCCTTCTCAATAACTTGATTTTCCTCATCTCCTTTTAATTTATTGGCAAATTTCCAAACCTCCAACTTATTTTTAATTCCCACCAACATCAAAATATTCACCGGATCGGTATCTTCCCCTGACTCAGCGGGAACAAAAGCAAACATTATTCCTCCCAACCAAGGTTGAATGTCTTTTTCCCAATCAATATTAGCTTCTGCTAAATTTTCCTGCTGAAATTCTGCATAACTCTGGCTAATTAATTTTCTGGTTTCGGGAGTACCAAATTGTTGTAATTTATTCAAAGCTTGTTGATTAGGATGAATAAAACTGGCCATAATTGCCGACTCAGGTACTATTTGGGCGCTGTTCAGAGGGTTGGAGACTTTCGCGGCCACATTTCTCAAGTAAAGATAGGTAGCAATACTGACTGCTGTAATGATGGTTGCACCAGCAATTAGAAAGTGTGATTTTTTCATAGAATTTTTTTTATAATTTAATATCTACTAGGTAAGTATAAGTAGAAGTAGGTAGACAAAATTCTCTTTAACATCCACTACCCGTTTATATTTTCTCTTTCCTGTTTTCTACCTGTAACAAATATTAAATTAATTTTGCAGACTAGGTAGGGTCGGTTGGTTGGGTTGGCTTGAAAAATAAAACTCAACATTATTTAATTTATAGGTTTTGATTGGGTTTCCCTGGTGCTTGACCCAAGCTACTATATTGTGGGCAAAGTTTTTTAGTATCAGTCTAGTAGGTTGGGTTGAAGAATTGAAACCCAACATTATTTGGGTTGGGTTTATCCTGTGGATAAGCTGCGCTAACGCTGGTACTTGACCCAACCTACTAAGCTAAGAATCATTAGACATCTCGAGAAAAGAGGGAGTAGGGAGTACAGAGCAAGAAGTAGGGAGAAAGAATTGATGATTTATGTGGGATAATTGATGTTATTTTTTATTATTGGAGATGTGTATTTAGATTCTATATTCCCTGTTCCCTGTTCCCTATTCCCTATTCACTATTCCCTTTGACAAAAATTGGGTATATGGTTTAAATGCAAAACAGCTTATATGATGTCTTACAAGGATAAATTAAGTATTGTGGGCAAATTTTTTAGTAATGAAAGTAGCTATTACAGGAGCAACAGGGTTTGTTGGCAGTCGCTTGGTAGAGCGTTTACATTCGGAAGGGGAACAAATATTAGTTTTGACCCGCAATCCGGAAAAAGCTAAACGAATTTTTCCTGACTCAGCCTACCCTAATTTAGAGATAGTTGCCTACCAACCAAAACAGTCTGGTGCTTGGCAAAAGTTTATAGATGGCTGCGATGGTGTGGTTAATCTGGCAGGAGCTGGTATTGCTGATGAGCGTTGGAATGCTAGTCGGAAGCAAGAAATTATGGACAGTCGCAAGGTAACTACGGAAAAATTGGTGGAGGCGATCGCTCAGGCTAATTCTAAACCATCGGTATTGGTCAGTGGGTCGGCTATTGGCTATTATGGTACGAGTGAAACCGTAACTTTTGATGAACATAGCAATAGTGGAAATGATTTTCTGGCTGAGGTTTGTCGAGCTTGGGAAACTGCAGCTGAACCTGTAAAAGATTTGGGGGTGAGGTTGGTTATTTTGCGGATTGGTATTGTACTGGGTATGGGTGGTACTGTCTCAAAAATGCTAACTCCGTTTAAGTTATTTGCTGGTGGGCCTATTGGTAGTGGTAAGCAATGGTTTTCTTGGGTACATATTGATGATTTGGTTGGTTTGATTTTACATTCTCTGCGCCACCAAAAAATAGAAGGTAAATTCAATGCTACTTCTCCTAATCCTGTACGAATGGGAGAATTTTGTCAAGATTTAGGATTAGTTTTAAATCGACCTTCTTGGTTACCTGTACCTGATTTTGCCATTGAATTGTTATTAGGAGATGGTGCAGTGGTGGTATTGGAAGGTCAAAAAGTCTTACCAAAACAGACTCAAGCTTCTGGCTTTGAGTATCAATATTCAACTGTTAAGTCGGCTCTGAAAAATATTTTAGCTCCTTGACATATTCCCGGTGGTACGCTTAGGCGACACCACGGGATTCTTCAACTCAAAAAAGAGTTGCAGTTTATACAGAGGTGATGCCCTCCCCCTGTCTCCTGTCTCCTGTCTCCTTCTTCAACATTTTCTTTGTGGGTTTAATACCCCACCGTCTACAGGGTGTTCACGCATTACTTGGGGGAGCGAATCCCCATGTAATTTTCCTCCTGTCTCCTGTCTCCTGTCTCCTGTCTCCTTCTTCAAAATATGGATGGCTATCATCCCGAGTCTCCCTTACAGGAAAACGCGGGACTTTCCGTCATGGGAGTAAAAAAAAATTAAGCTGCCTTTAAGTTTAAGGCAGCTCTATCAAATAATTTTTAAATCTATAGGTAGTTAAAATCTTTATTTCTGAGCAGTTGCGGATTCTTTGACTAATTCTTTAATTTGTTCCAAGTTATCTGGATCTACATAATGACATACTGCGTCATCTAGACAAATTAAAGCCCAGCCAGACTCATCTATGCTCATTAGTTTATAATCTCCTTGCTGTATAAAAAATCCTTTGTGATTACGAGTTTCTGGCTTTAAACTAACTTCTTTGTTGTTGTTATTAATTGTCATTGTATTTCAACTCCTTTGTATTATCTAAAAATTAGGTCTGGCTCTCTGATATAGAGATTTTTACTAAAGACTAAACAAGTTGTTAAATTTTCCCAGACTTGCTTATGTATATTAGGCACAGCCTCACACTCTAAAAATCTTTTTCTGAATTTATTTGTGCTTTAACTACCTATTCATTTTTTTTGCTTAGTGTATGTTATTGTTTTACTTTCAGCAATTTTTGTAGGTCATAATAGGCTATTAATTCAGACATTTTATCTGTGTTTTAGGATTGTACAGATAATTTCCCATTATCCTCATTTATGCAGACAACTTTATGATATTTTTTGAGTAAATATCTTGAGGAAGTCAACCTTTAACTTGAATTTTATGTAATGCCAATATTAGCATTCTTCAAGTTTTCGCTAGATGATTTAGAGGTAGTTTGTAGAGCTAGATGCTCTATGTGGGATGTTCTCAATTTACAGCGATTAAGTAATCTCTTAAAGTTCTAAACATCATAACATGATTTTCTTGGATATCTCATAAAGTTTTTATATGAATTATTAAGTTTTTTTAACATATATATTTTAACTTCTTGAATCAGTGAAGAGTAGTTTAACTAGGAGAAGGAAAAAAAGATTTAATGTTGAGAATTTATGCGAGTTCTATATCTTTGAAAAATAGCTTTTAATGTTTTGCTTCATCTATACAGTTATCAGCTCAACTCAAAACTATTTATTATCATCCTTTAGTGGTTTCTGGATGCTATAACACTGCTTTTTTATAGTGTATAGTTTATCTTTGAAGAGTTTCATGTGGCTCATGACAGAGATATTAACACCTGTCATAATTTGTGGCAATTTTCTGATGAATATATAGGGTAGGAAGTGTCCGAATCTACGCCTAACCAGACAGTTCAAATGCTGTGTATCAAGAGCGTTAGTTCTTGAGGGTAGGAAGCTCCACCCTCAAAGAAGTATGGTGGGGTATTTCACTTAAACATCGAATAACCAACTCTTAACTCGACTTAAACTAGGCCAATCAGCTCTTCTCTCAAAACCATCCTGAATGTTACTTTTAATTTCCTCAAGCCAATCTGAGTCAGCCATAATCATTTGTTGTGCCCTTTCTACATGAGTTCTTACACCCTTTTCTCCCATTTCTAGCATTGCTAAAGCTAAATTAATTCTCCCTTGTGGATCGTCTGGATTAAGTTTAACTCCTGTCTTCGCTGCTTTGTAAGCTGATTTAGGTTTTTTCTCTAATAGATATAACCATGATAAACTTATCCAACTACTACTACTTTTAGGAGAACGATTTGTAATATCTTTAAATACTGGAATTAAAGTTTTTGGTTCTTCTCCAGCTTTATATCTTTCTAATCCTTCTTTATATAATTCTTCAGGTGTCTGAGTCATAATATTCGATATTTTCTACTTAAAAAAATTAATGACAATAAGTAAGTTTAAGATTGTACATTAATATACTCAATTTACATAGATAGGGGCACAATTAATACTGTACCCCTACTCTCCAGTTTGCCCATTATTAAGCAGTTGCATTTACAGAAGTTCTAGGAAAGACTAGACCTAGATAACTTCTGACAAATATGATTTGATTTGATTAATTTTAGGCAGAAAAGGAACTACCACAGCCACAGGTTTGAGTTGCATTAGGATTACTAAATTGAAACCCACCCCCAATTAAAGCATTACTATAGTCGAGTACTAAACCGTAGAGATATAGAATACTCTTGCGATCGCAAACTACCTTAAATCCATCATAATCATAAACTTCATCATCTTCTCTAATAGTATTAGGGTCAGCAAAATCCATCATGTAGGACATTCCAGAACATCCACCTTGACGCACCCCTACTCTGAGGCACAGGTCTTTCCCTTCTTTCTCTCTTAGAGAATTAACCTGAGCTAAAGCAGCTTCGCTCATCATGATACCTTTTTGCTGAGACTGAGTAGCTTGTGTCATTTTTATTTCTAGCTCCTTGTACTATTGCTCTAAAATAGTAATTCCTTACTATTTATATATTCTATTTCATATTTATATTTCTAGATAAAGATTGTAACTATACTTTTTGAATAGTATCCTCAGTCAAAAATCATCATTTTTTTAAATCTGGCCTTATTGTGGTTTAATATCTTAATATATGGGTACCAAAAACTTAAAGACTGTCGTTAATAATGTTAAAATTATTAAAATTATAGATAGAGAATTATATAGTAAGTCTATATATTTTTATGTTAATTATGATTCATCGCTCAATTGATCCGAGCAGTCATTAAGATAGTAGAAAATAAAATTCCCGTCACATTAGCAAAGCTGTATAGAGAAAAATGTATATCAAAGTACATGAAGAATATGGCTTAATGCAACAAGGAAAGAATATTTACCGATTGCTTCACTTTCACAGGCTTAGTCTATGGCAGCTCTTAATCCTTCAACAATTCGTAGGTTACAAAAATTACAACAAGTTCCAAGTGTGTGGGAAGGCGATCGTCGCCCTATATACTCAGACTCAAGCTCTAACCCAGAGTTAGAGTCAGAAACAACAAATGAATGTATTATTTGGGTCGATGGCTCCCATGGAATGGTACGAGCAATGGACATGGTGACATCAGAAATTGGCCCAGAAGCAATTGTTCGGACACTGCTGCGAGCAATGGAAAATCCTCAAAGTCCAGCTCCAACAATTAGACCTCAAAAAATAGTAGTCAAAGACCGAGAAATTCAATTTTTTCTGAGGGGAGTTTTACAAGACCTAGGAATTACCATTGATTATGTCCCGGATTTACCTCTAATTGATGAAATATTTCAAGGACTACAGGAAGTAGCAGAAAATCGTCCTCCTAACTTACCTCCTGACTATGCGGAAGCTTTACTTGAAAAAGCATATCAAGTTTGGGACGATGCACCATGGGAAATATTAGGAGAACATCAAATTATTTCCATAGAACTTAATCAATGGGATATCAAAAATCTCTACATCTGCGTCTTAGGTAAGTTGGGTATGGATTATGGCATCTTACTATATCGTTCTTTAGATTCTCTCAAAAGGTTTCGGCAACGAGTAGCTTATGAAAAATCTTTTGAAAATTTAGAGGAAGCTTTTTTGGGACAAGATTGTTTGTTTGTCACTTACGATCACCTTCAAGAAGAAGAGGCAGATGATGAGAGTGAGAATATCGACCTCCAAAATTTATCTGCATCAGAAATTCAGCCCAATTTTGGTAATCTACATCCTTTAGAAGGTTTAAGGTCTGTTCTATATGAAGAGGAAGCAGTTACCACATTAGTGGCAATAGAAGCACTCCATCGTTTTTTACGCTCTTGTCGCAAAAAGATGACAGGTAATAAGTTTCCTAGTATCAATAGTCGCTACCGTATCCCTATACCAGAATCTGAACAAATAATTTCAGTCAAAGTGGCCACTATGCCAGAAGTGGCAGAAGAATTATATGAAATGGCTACCGAGGCCGATCTTGAAGGAGATGAAGAATTAGAAATTGAAATGCCCATGCTGAAGAATGATTTGGTCCCGGCCAATTCTTTCTTAAGTTTAGGAATGGTACCTTGGGATACAGTGGCATATCTACGAGACAATACTAAACTACACCAGGCAGCAGAAGTAGATCTTAAATTATTAGGAGAAGGTTTACCAATAGTTTTGATTCAAACTTCTCTGCCAAAAGCAACTAAATTGATAGATGATTTACAAGAAGCTCAAGGACTTCATGGTATCGGGTTTAATATAGGAGAAGATCCCATGGAAGAAACAAGCTACGATTTGGGCATATTTAAAACTTATGATGGTGTGCTTCATTTATTTGGTGAATTTGTGCAGAATGACCCAGTACACAAGAAAGCTAAACAAAAATGGGACAAGCGTTGCCAAGCTACTGATGGTTGGTGTGGTTTAATTATTGCCAGGGGTATTACAGGTGCTTCTCGTGGTCAACCAGATTTTAAGGATATGATGGCTTTGTTTGAAGTGCGCTTTCTCTCTACTAAAGAATTGGGGATAGGGCCATTACAATTAATGCCAATATCTTTGTGAAGAAGGAAGAAGAGATAACTAAGAAGAAGAGATAACTAATAAGTATGTGCCGAATGCCTTTAAGTAGGGAGATAAGTATAAAAATTAAGAAAAAATAAATTACTGTACTTTTGGGATGACAATATATCGTTTTGATTGTGATGATTTTGCTCTTTTGCTCAAGGCTGACTTTGCAAAAAATTCTTATCAAAGTAATAATTTAAATCATTCTCATGCCTTTGGAATTTTGTGGGGCAACTGGATAAATAATGGCGGTCATGCTATTAACTGGATGATTAATGAAGATTGTAAGTTGCGTCTTATAGAACCTCAAAACGATAATGTCTTCTTTCCAAACGATCCAGATGGAGAACTATTCAGTCATATTTATTTTATGTTTTGCTAATGAAATAATTGATCAATTGTAATAGAGATTTTAAATAAATAGGTCGTTATATATGAATCAAAACAAATATATGACAACCTATTTCTGTAAGTAAGAATAAATGGTTGTGCGATCTTAATTAAATTATCTTTCCACAGGTCAAAAAGTAATATGCTAAGACTACAATTTCCCTACATTTCTTCAGAGCAAATTACTTTCTCGAAGCTCAAAAAAGTTTCTTAATTGGTATAATTATTAAGAATTGTAAAAAAAATGATAAAGGAAGTAAATAATGCGAGTCGCGATCGCAGGGGCAGGTTTAGCAGGAATGGCCACTGCTGTAGAGTTGGCTGATGCTGGACATCAAGTGGAAATATTTGAATCTCGCCCCTTTGTTGGAGGGAAAGTAGGTAGTTGGGTAGATGGAAATGGAAACCATTTAGAAATGGGTTTGCACGTTTTCTTTGGCTGTTACTACCAACTTTTTGAATTAATGAAAAAAGTAGGAGCTTTTGAGAATCTCCGCCTCAAAGAACATACTCACAATTTTATCAATAAGGGGGGTAAAACAGGTTCTCTAGATTTTCGCTTTTTGACTGGAGCGCCCTTTAATGGGTTAAAAGCTTTCTTTACCACATCTCAGTTATCTGTGCAAGATAAGCTACAAAATGCGATCGCTCTAGGTACGAGTCCCATAGTTAGAGGGTTGGTAGATTTTGATGGGGCGATGAAAACTATTCGCGATTTGGATAAAGTTAGTTTTGGAGAATGGTTTCGTGGCCAAGGTGGGTCTGATGGAAGTATCAAGCGAATGTGGAACCCTATTGCCTACGCTTTAGGGTTTATTGATGCGGATAATATTTCTGCTCGATGTATGTTGACAATATTCCAATTATTTGCTGCAAAAACTGAAGCGTCTGTGTTGCGGATGTTGGAAGGATCTCCTTATGAATATCTCCACAAACCAATTGTTGATTATTTGGAGGAACGGGGTACTAAAATTTTTACTAGACGACAAGTTAGGGAAATTCAGTTTTCTGAGAATGATGGAGAAACTCGTGTCAGTGGAATAGTTGTTGCTAATGGGGATACAAAAGAAACTATTGTTGCTGATGCTTATGTTTTTGCCTGCGATGTACCAGGTATTCAGCGCATTTTACCGGAAGCTTGGCGAAAATGGCCGGAATTTGAGAATATTTATAAATTAGATGCAGTGCCAGTTGCTACGGTACAGTTAAGATTTGATGGTTGGGTGACGGAGCTACATGATAAAAACCAACGTCAACAGTTAGAGCGTGCTGCTGGTATTGATAATTTGCTTTATACTCCAGATGCTGATTTTTCGTGTTTTGCTGATTTGGCATTGACAAGTCCGGGAGATTATTACCGAGAAGGAGAAGGTTCTTTGTTACAGTTGGTATTGACGCCTGGCGATCCTTTTATTAAGGAGAATAATGAGGCGATCGCTCACCATGTGTTAAAGCAAGTCCATGAGTTGTTTCCTTCGTCGCGGGAGTTAAATATGACTTGGTATAGTGTGGTGAAGTTAGCTCAGTCTTTATATCGGGAAGCTCCTGGTATGGATCCATATCGCCCGAATCAACAGACTCCTGTGCCTAACTTTTTTCTGGCGGGTAGTTATACTCAACAAGATTATATTGATAGTATGGAGGGGGCAACTATTTCTGGAAAGCAAGCAGCTAAGGTAATTTTGGCGAATGTTGAAAATATTTTAAGTAAAGATATTTGCTAATTGTTTTAGTAAGTAAAATTCTTCAATAAATAACAAGGAGAGCAAATGTTTATTCGTCAAGCCCAATTTATCGTGTTAACCTGTATCGCAGTTTTTCTATTTATTCTTTGTTTTGAAGTTGCTCATATGGATCGAACTTTAGCTCAAGGAAATCTACAAAAGGTAATTATTTGCAGTGCAGATAACTCGGATCGATGTGCAGATGTTACTAGTGGCAATAGACTACAGGTAAAAGAGATTCGGTAACAAGTTAAACTTGCATATAATTTGGAACTAGGAATTGAAATATGACTTTGGGTAATGGATAGGATTAGGCAGTAGGAAATAGGGAAAACAAGGAATAACTAGCACGGGAGCAAGATGCTCCCACTGCGGTTTAGCACCCCGCTACGAGAGATTGATGGTGAAATTTTTCTTCTATTGCGTATAGAGCAATAATTAATTCATTTGCTGAAGCACCCCGCTACGAGAGATGGATAGTCAAATTTCTCTTCTATTGCGTATAGAGCAATAATTAATTCATTTGCTGAAGCTCATGCAAGATGTGATGGGTAGTGGGAGGAATTTTTTCTTCTATTGCGTATAGGGCAATAATTAATTCATTTGCTGAAGCACTCCACTAGAGAAGATTGAGTAGTGAAATTTTTCTTCTATTGCGTATAGAGCAATAATTGATTCATTTGCTGAAGCACTCAGCTAGAGAAGATTGAGTAGTGAAATTTTGCGATAAGGATTTTTTTGTGCAGTCTTATAATCTAAAAAGCTTGTATAATGTTTCCATACCTTATGAGTTTTGGTCCGATCCGAACCCTATTGCTCATAATTTTCATTTTTCCTAACTACCCCCTACTTCCTACTCCCTAAAAATTATGAGTAATTGGCTAGAACATAGCGTACAGATAGAGGTAGCTGCTCCAATTGATTTAGTGTGGAATCTTTGGTCAGATTTAGAACAAATGCCTCGATGGATGAAGTGGATAGAATCTGTTGAAGTTATTAAAGATAATCCAGACTTATCCAAGTGGAAATTAGCTAGTGGTAATTTTGAGTTTAGCTGGCTTTCTCGAATTCAGAGAATAGTTACCCATCAAATTATTCAGTGGGAGTCTGTGGATGGTTTACCCAACCGAGGTGCAATCCGTTTTTATGACCGTCATGGTAGTAGTATCGTCAAGTTAACTGTAGCCTATGGAGTTCCTGGCTGGTTAATTAAGATTATGGATAATTTATTTTTAGGTAGGATGGTAGAATCTACTTTGATGGCAGATATGGAAAGATTTCGTGATTATGCTGTTGCTGTCAAGCAGAATGAAGAAGGAAAAAGTTAACTATAATTATGGGTAATTGGTAATAGTTTAAGTAGTTTAAAATTTTATTTAATGCACATGAGATGAAAAGGCAAGCTGATGAGTTTTCCACCTTTTAAATCAATGAAATATAACAATTTTAAGAAAAAAAAATTGAAATCTCTGGCTAGAATTAACTATTTAAATCTAATTTAGTTAATATGTTTTTGCTTTTAAAGTTGGGTATTG
The DNA here is from genome assembly GCF_003838195.1 of Okeania hirsuta. Taxonomy (GTDB): domain Bacteria; phylum Cyanobacteriota; class Cyanobacteriia; order Cyanobacteriales; family Microcoleaceae; genus Okeania; species Okeania hirsuta. Next base: position 17,354 of record NZ_RCBY01000062.1, on the reverse strand, counting down.
ATTTGGCTAAACCACAACCTAAGTCTGAAATGATTATGGATAATCTTCTAGTAAAATTTTAATTGTTGAATAATGAAATTATTTTAATTAAGGCAAAGAAAAAAGGATTGGAAATTTTAATTTCAACTTTTGAAGAAGTGCTTAAAGGTATAATACCAATTTTCAAAAATAATGTTAGGAATAATAAGTGCAATAAAAAAATTTTGCAGGAAATGTATCTTTGACAAAAAAGAGAATTTATGACCTAAAAACTGGTATTAAATCTATTCATTCTGACTCCTGACTCCTGACTTCCCCTCCCCTCCTGGGAGGGGTTAGGGGTGGGTTGGGAGGGGTTAGGGGTGGGTTGACTTCTAAGAAGTACCCTACCTATTTGTAGCAAACATTTATAAAATTGGTATAACAGGAGGATTTAATGCTCAAATAGGTGCTGAAAGAGAGGAAGTTCAAGAATTACTTTTATTAAAAAAATACCTTGAGAAACTTTCGATTCTCAACAAAGTCAAATATCAACTATAAAAATCCCAATTGTCAGTCAAACAGCTTAAGAATATTAAAACAAATTTTAAACGAAGCTTGTAACGGCATTAAAATTTTAGATTTTGAAAACAAAATAGGAACAAGCAAAAATAAATTAAACTCTTTGCTGGATTTAAGTAGCAACTTATATAGATCGATAGAACAATAAATATAAGTCAAAGAGTTAAACTTCTATTAAGTAGCTAAATCAAATTAATTACTATTATTTATACCCCGTAATTTTTTACTAGAACCTACAACCTACCACCCACATTAAGATTACCAGTCCATGTCTACAGACAGATTTATCGTCATTTTTTTCCGTCCTGGAGGAACTGCTGTAATACAAGCGCAAATAATTTGACCACCATCAATTTCAACTTCACAAGCATGACAAGAACCCATTAAACAACCTGTAGGAATAGTTACTCCAGCACGTTCAGCAACTTCTAGAATAGGTTCTCCTGACTCTGCCTCAACAGTAACATTATCTGGCAAGAAAAGTATTTCCATAATTAAGCAATAATTATTTGATTAACTGTTAGCTTATAGTGAATTTTAATCAGTAAATTTTAGTTAAATATCAACTTTAAATTTAAGTGACGATTAACTTGATCTGTAACTGAATCTAACATTATTTCTCTTTGTTCTCTATAGTTAGCAACACCAGTAGGTAGACCTTCGAGACCTCGTTTTTTACGCAAGAGATTTAACCAGGAACGACGCCAAGGACTATTATCAAAAATTCCATGTAAATAGTTACCCCAGACAGACTGATTATTATTAATAAATCCCAAATCACGATCATTAAATAAAGGATTTACCATATCTGGTTTTGTAATTTTGGTTCTACCTTGATGAATTTCATAACCGATTACTGGTAAATTAGCTAGAGGATAATTAGCAATAACTTGTCGCTGACGAGAAATTTTTTGAGCAGCAATTACAGTTTTGAGTGGTAGTAGTCCTAGTCCTTGATATTCTCCCTTTTGTCCTTCTAAACCCTGAGCATCAATTAAAACTTCACCAAGCATTTGAAAACCACCACAAATTCCCATAACTGTACCGCCAGCAGCTTGGTAATCCTTGAGAGCTGTTGCCATGCCACTTTTTTGTAATATTAATAAATCGCTAATAGTAGTTTTAGAACCAGGAATAATTACCGCATCAGGATAACCTAAATCATCATTAGGATTGAGATATTTAATCTTGACACTAGACTCTGCATCTAAAGGATCAAAATCAGTAAAATTAGAAATTCTTGGTAATTTAATAATTGCAATTATAATCTCAGTATTAGATTTAGTAGAACGTTGGTCTAAAAGACTTAAAGAATCTTCGGCAGGAAAGACTTCATCAATCCAGGGAATTACGCCAATTACAGGAATATTAGTTCTTTTTTCTAACCATTCAATACCTGAATCTAGAAGCGATCGCTGTCCTCTAAATTTATTAATTACAATCCCTTTAATTAAACTTCTTTCTTCTGGATCTAGCAGTTCTAGAGTACCAATAATATGAGCAAAAGCACCACCTCGATCTATATCAACTACTAAAATTGTAGTCGCATTCAAGTACTTGGCTACTCGCATATTAGTTAAATCTCGGTGCTTTAAATTAATTTCTGCTGGACTACCTGCTCCTTCACAGACTATAATGTCGAATTCCTGAGATAAAAGTTGTAAACATTCTTTAATAGCCTGCCAACCAATATTAAAATATTTCTGATAATAATCTATGGCTCCTACTGTATCTAATACTTTTCCTTTGAGGATAACTTGAGAAGTCATATTTCCTTGAGGTTTCAACAAAATAGGATTCATTTCTACCGCAGGAGTAACACCTGCGGCCCAAGCTTGTACTGCTTGAGCATAGCCGATCTCTCCACCACTAGATGTGACATAAGAGTTCAAAGCCATATTTTGTCCTTTGAAGGGGGATACTCTCCATCCACGACGTGATAAAATTCTACAGATAGCTGCAGTGATCAGAGATTTCCCCGCATGGGAGGTAGTTCCCACTACCATAATTGCTTTCATAGCTGTTTGTAATAAAGGAATTATAATTAAGATTTTTCTATCTGCAATCTAAAATATATATAGCTAGCTTTGTGTAATCTTTTACTATACCAATTTTATGTGAGGCTGCACAGAATTATGAAATTTATGAACAAGTCTTTCTTGAGCTACAGTCAACTCTGATTAAAATTTTTTCTATGGAACTTCTTATGAATTTGGTAAAATACTTGTATTTTTGGCGTTGGTAAGTCAAGCTATGAAACCTAAATTTAGCGAAATATAAAATGCTTTTCAGTTAATTGTTAGACAATTGCTATTAAAGCACAATCATAGCCACGCATCACCAACGCCGTATTTTTTTTTACTTTACAAGCTGATAAAGTATATAAGCTTTCGAATAAGGTAGATAAGAAATTGAGAGAATATTTGGTGGTATATGAGGTACAAATATTAACTATAAAGTGCGGGCATCTTGCATACCATAGAACCTCACTGATATTAAACATATTGTAAGAGCAAAAGAAAAGCATTTTGAGCTATTAGCGCTTTTTTTTGAAGTTAATAATCTATATTCACTTAATTTCAGAATCTATAACTATAAAGTTGAGGTTTGACTAAAAAATTACGATCGAATTCTTCAAAACTTGAATATTTTTTGCCCATCTAAATAGGAAGTCGAAACCAACGATTAATTAAATTATAGAAGCGATCGCTCACAGAGGGTTGAGACCAACTTCCCTTTGGAGAATATTTTTTAACTAACTTATGGCCCAGAGGTGTGAGGCGAAAACCATCTGTAATACCCTGTCCATCAACTTCTCTCCTTAATACACCCACCTGAATGAGCCACATTAGATAATTTTCAGCAGCTAATTCTGATATAAGCGAACGAGTATAGGCATTTTTGAAGCCTATCTCTGATGCTATTGATTTTAATTCCACACTTCTATCCGACATTGTTACAAATAAGCTGATGTTAAACGGACTACAACTAAGCGCTATTTCCGCCCTTTTTTCAGTATTAGTAGGGTATTGGAGTGATATTAAGTTTGCAGATTTTATAGAGGTCATTGTTATTATTTTTTTTTATTCATTATACCATATAAGTAAGTTTTTTTATCTTGATTCATAATACAAATAATATTACATTAAAATAAGCTATACAAATAATACTTGATTTTTTTTTACTAAGTAGTTTAGAAAACAATTTATAGGGTAAGTAATGCTAAATCCGGTTTATAGATCCTCACAATTGTAAAAATGCGGAGATAGGGTGTGGGGAAAATAAGGAAGAGGTTTAATCTTAGATTATATAAAATATTTTTGATAAGCGGATTTGGTATAAAAAGTTTTTCAAAGCACAAAATATCTTAAAATAACAGAAAGAAAACAAGGCCATACTGTAAACCTATTAAGGAGAAAACAAAATCTATGCCATTATCTGTTGGCACTAAAGCACCAGAATTCACTGTAAAAGATACCAACGGCAGCACCGTTTCCTTATCTGATTTTGCTGGCAAAACAGTTGTCCTATATTTTTATCCCAAAGATGATACTCCAGGTTGCACTAAAGAAGCTCAAAGCTTCCGAGATAACTATGCTGAATACCAAGGTAAAGATATGGTTGTTCTTGGTGTAAGCATGGATGATGAAGCTTCCCACAAAGCTTTCACTGAGAAATATGGTTTGCCTTTCCAACTATTGGCAGATGTTGATGGCGCTATCACAAAAGCTTATGATGTTGAAGGTGGTGGATATCCTAAGCGTGTCACCTATATTATTGACTCCACAGGGAACATTTCTCACGTCGATGAGAATGTGAAAACTGATAGTCACGCTCAAGATATTTTAGAAGTTATCGGTGCAAAATAATTATAGCCAGGGAATAGGGAATAGGGAATAGGGAATAGGGAATAGGGAACAGTGGGAAAAACATTTCCCTGTCTTACGGTTTATGATCAGTCTATGTCCTCAGCAATCCATTCTTTGCTATAGTTTGTACTAGACATCTCCGATAATAAAAAATAAAATTGATTATCGCACAGAAACTATCAATTCTTCCCCTCCTGGGAGGGGTTAGGGGTGGGTTCCCTACTCCCTACTCCCTCTTTTCTGGAGATTTCTACTAATTTTCAGTATCTAATAAATTTTCCGAAAAATATTTTTTTACTCATCACCTGTAGAATTATCTACAGGTTTATTTGTTGTAGTAAATTTTAGTTTTAGAATAAATAGAAATTATGAGTAAAGATACCCTTTCCTATCTTGGTCCGACCGAATTTCTAGTTAATCAACCTACTATTATTACAAGTAAATTTAATCCCGAACAAATCCATAGTATTGCTCTATTAGCAGAAGATAAATACTTTGAATGTTACTAAAAATCTAGCTACAGGATGATGGCACATAATTTTAGAATCAGGGTTTAATACTTCAGGAAATCGTTGGTTACGACTGAAAGGAACGGATATAAATAATATTTTAGTTATTGAACAAACAATTAATATTACTGTTAATACTGAACCGAATATTTACCCATCATTAACATTAATTACCCTCACGAATACTGTCTTTCAAGAAAGATTAGAATATCTAGATAATTTAACTGCTCAAGAAAAAGCAAATCTATCAGCAGGTCAAACTTATCGACTGCTAAATTATCAGTTAGTAGATAACTATCTACAAGTTGAACTTGCAACACCTATTCCACTCATTGGCAAATTTGGCTATTTTAATTCTCAACAAGTACACTTATCTAAATGGGCAAAAATTCTCTACTTCAATAGTGCTAATTTACCAGAAGCACCCCCAGATAAAGCCTTACTATGGGTCAAAGAAAGAACTCAAATTAAACTTAAACCGGAACCTTATTCCCAACTAGCATCCAATGAACAAATAGAACTTTTTTCTGGAGAAACTTATGTTATCCAAGGTTATGCAAGTGTGGAAGATCATTTTCGAGTATCTTTAACTAAAGCTATCCCAGGTTTTGGCGATACAGGATATATCGATCCACAAAAAGTGGAAATTATCAGACAAGGGGAAACAGTAAAATATAATCAAACAGCGATCGCTCTGAAAACCCTCAACAATACCGTCATCAAAAAGCAACCAACAAACGAAGCATATTTAAAACCAGATGAAAAATTAATTCTGCAAAAAGGAATGGTTTATGGTGTCTCCAACTACACATACCAAAATAACCATACCAGAATATTACTCACAGAAAACCTACCCGACTTTGGTAACGAGGGGTACGTTTATCCAGATTTTGTGCAATTAACTGAAGCTAGTCAAGCTTTTGCTACTGCTGCCACACTCAAATTTTTAGGTCCTACAGAAGTTTTGGTGAATCAAAGCACAACTCTCCGGGGTACTTATGATCCTAGTCAAGGAAAAACTGTAACAGTGACTGCGGAAGATAAATATCCATTGCCAGTGAATCTTGACTCAGAGTGTGGTTTATGGGAAGTCAAATTAAGTCGAGGTTTTAATACAGAGGGAACACGGTGGTTACGCTTACAAAGTCTTGATAGTAAGGGAAATGTTGTTGATAGTAAAGTAATTAATATTTATGTAAGTTCAGAACCAATATCTGCTGGAAAAGATACTAAATTGAAAGTTGTCAAGGATACTTGGTTTAAATTATATCCTATAGATAGTTCCAAGCTTAATAATCAACAAAAAGTTAGGGTTGACGCAGGAGAAATTTTTACTGTTGAAAAATATGGATTAGTTGATGGGCATTTAAAAGTGGTATTGAGTAATGCAATATCACCGATAGGGAATTTTGGCTATTTTTATGAACCCTATGTTGAAATGACAAAAGGTTCTAAACTTCTACTATTTGATTTTACCGATGTTCCAGATACTTATATCAGCGCTAAAATATTGGTAGTTCAAAAAACTTTTATTAAGGGTAGTCCAGAAGATTCATCTCAACTTGATGATAATCAAAAAGCAGAATTATCTCTAGGTCAGACTTTGGCAATTACTGGTTATGCTTCCACTAAAGGACATTTTCGCGTAACTCTGCTGGAATCTATTCCCGGTTTTGGTAAAGTGGGATATATCTATTGGCAGCACGCTAGAATCAAGAAACAAGAAGAGGAAATACTCTACGATCCTAATGCTATGACGATGACGGTTCGAGAAACTACCGTGATAAAAAAGCGACCTTTGTTTTCATTTTTGTTAGGTCGCTCAGAAAGAGTAACGTTACCTATTGGTCGAGTATACGGGGTGAATAGTTATGCTGTAGAGGGAAATCATCTCAAAGTTGCTTTGACCGAACAAATGGGGGAATTTGGTAATACTGGTTATGTGTTTCCTAGTTATTTTTTGTTTAAACGTGGGAATAAATCTTTTAATCCCATTAGAAATAATATAGAGCTGAATGTACCCTATTTTTCTCAACGTGATAACCCTCGGTTTTATTGGTCTACTTGTAATGTAACATCGATCGCCATGATATTTGCTTATTATGGAGTACGGTCTTATTGAGGCGATCAGTTAGAAGATGAGTTATTGGAATGGTGTTTTAATAATTATGGTCAGGGTTCAGAAACAGACCACAGTGTATTATCAGCGTTAATTCGTGCTTATGATTTTGAGACAAGTTTTAGTACTACCCGTGAGTGGTCTGAGGTAAAAAATGAGTTGAATAACCGTCGTCCAGTAGTTGTGGCAGGAGACTTTACTGCTAGCGGTCATATATTGACAGCGATCGGATATAACTACAAGGGTTATATTGTTAACGATCCTTGGGGGAATGCTTTAACTGGTTATTCTGATACTGAAGGTACTCGTTTAACTTATCCCTATGATTACATGGATCGAGTTGCAGGTCCTAATGGAGGTGTTTGGGCGCATTTTATTCGGAAAAAGTAGCATAGCGCGTAGCGCTAGGGAATAGAGGGAATAGGAAGTCCAGTAGGGTGTGTTAGCAGTAGCGTAACTGAGCAAGACCCTACATCTATTGTCAGGTCAGTGCCTAAGTCCTGTTCATTTAAAACATAAGTTGCAAAAATGTATCCAAATCCTGCAGTTTTGTTTATTTACTAATCTCAAATAACTGGATAATATCGTAAATGTAAGCGAATTTAAAACTTAATTGAACAGGACACCATGATGAAATTACAAAATTTAAAATCTGGAAAAAATGATATTACCTTTAAATCTCAGGGATTAAACCTTTCAGCTCACCTCTACACACCAGAAGGTTTTGATCCAAATGGTAGCTATCCCGCTATTGTCTTTTCGTCAGCCTTTAACCAAGTGAAAGAGCAAACCGGAGCCGTTTACGGTCCTGAGCTTGCCGAACGCGGTTATGTCATGATCGTTTTTGACCATATCGGTTATGGCGACAGCGAAGGGGAAATTCGTAACAACGAAAATGCATTTGTGAAGATTGAAAGCATCCGCGATGCGGTTAGCTTCATGGGTACACTTCCCTTCGTTGACCGTGACAACCTCTTTGGCATCGGCGTTTGCGCATCAGGCGGTTACATGGCTTTGACTGCCACGACAGATAAACGCTTGAAAGCGATTGCCTCTGTATCCGGCATGATGGGCAATAAGGCTAGCTACTTTGAAGCGATGGATCGTGAGACTGTTACAGCCTTAATCGCTAGACAAAATGCAGGTCGTCAAAAAGCCTATGAAACAGGCGTCGTCGAATATGTTGATGCGCTTGGCATGGGAGCAGAAGTGGAAGCGGTCAAGAATGGAGCAACACCGAGCGAAGGTTATGATTATTATATGACCAAACGTGCGGGTGCGGAAACTTACCCCAACTACTCGCACCTGTCGCCATCCTTTATGCTTGAAGCACCGATGTTGGCTGATGCGACAAGTTACGCACCTTACCTCTACACGCCATACATTGGCATCATTGGTGAAAAGGCGATGGAGCCTGCTAGTGGTGTTCTCATGACAGGACCACTAACAAAAACTTTCTTCGATAAAGCATCTGACCCGAAACAGTTTGTTGAAATCGAAGGCGCATCCCATGTTGACCTGTACGACAGAGACGAATTTGTTTCTAGAGCCATTGACGCGATGGACGGGTTCTTCAAAAAGCATGGTGGCGCACAAACCAAAGCCCAACCATAGTCAGTCCCAGCGGTAGCCTACAGTGCTTTTCAGTTGAGTAGACCACAAAACTGTTGTAAGAGTAATGAGTAAGGAGTAATGAGTAATGAGTAAGGAGTGAGGAGTAATGAGTAATGAGTAAGGAGTCAGTATGATTGTGGTTTATTCATTATTAAACCGCTGTAATATCATGTCCGGTTGAATACTTACATTTTGGAGGAGGTAAGGCAGAAGCGGTGCGACCCCTTGCGCCTGTCGGCGCAAGGGAATGCTGACCAAGAGAGGGAATGCGCACCAAGAGAGGAAAGAAAAGGTACTTACGGGAAAAGGTTTTTTTATCACTAATTATTGCTCTGCTGATTAAATATAAAAGCATTTACAGATAAAGGTTTTAGCCATTTTAAGTCGTGAAAAAGTATCAGTTTTTCGGTGAAAAGAGCTGCATAAAGTGAGGACGTTGGGGCAGGGCGAGGCAGAAAAATCAAGGAAAAATTATTTCTCCTACAATCCCAGTCTTCCCACATTCCCCTCCTGGGAGGGGTTAGGGGTGGGTTCCCACACTTCCCACCCGGACCACACTTTGCTTTTTTCAACAAGCCCTAATTATCCGGACATGATATAATGCGACTAAACGAAGTGGATCGCCCATGCCTCCTCTAGGCGATCCACTTCAAACAAGATAAGGTGATTTAATATGAATACAAAAAAGATACATTTCAGTGATTTGAGAGAGTACCACAGCTTTTTAGGGCTTCCAGACCCGGAACATCCTTTGTTTTCTGTGGTAGCTATGTCGTCCAACAAGACAAATGATACAAAATGTGACGATCGAGATATTACACTAAGCGGTGATTTTTATTCGGTATCACTCAAGCATATTACATCCGGCGAAATCTTTTACGGCCGCACAAAATATGACTGTAAAAACGGCACAATGATTTTCATGGCTCCGAAGCAGGAAGTGAAGGTTGTGGGGCTAAATGTAAAATCAACAGGCCGCACAATTGTTTTCCATGAGGATTTTATCCGTGGGTATTCGATCAAGGATGAAATCAAGAAATATAACTATTTCAGCTACGCAGTCAACGAAGCCCTACATTTGTCGCAAAAAGAGGAACAGATGATTTCAGGGTTGATTGATCAGATAGAATATGAATATCACAGCAACCAAGACGAATTCAGTAAAGAGCTTATTCTCTCACAGCTAGATACGTTGTTAAAATATGCCAATCGTTTCTATCACCGTCAGTTTTTGCATCGTAAAGAAAATAACTCTAATTTACTTGATAAATTCATTGATGAAGTTGAGCGTTATATGAATGAAGATCAGATTTATGGAAAAGCAATTCCAACAATTGAAGAAATTGCAAATAAACTGAACATGACTCCTCGTTACTTAAGCGATGCTCTAAAGGTAGAAACAGGCAAAACAGCTATAGAAAATCTTCATTTACATTTGCTTGATAAAGCAAAAGATTTATTGTTAGATTCTAATGCAACAGTAGCAACAGTAGCTTACGCTCTCGGCTTTGAATATCCTCAATATTTCTCACGATTATTCAAAAAGAAAACAGGTATAACACCAACCGAATACATAAAATCCTATAATTAATTAGATGAAACAGTCTACTACTTCTAGTTATTTTTTTCCTCAAAAAATGGTTTTGTAAGATTTATTTCTCAAATATGTATAATATCTAAAAATTCAAAAATTATTTAAGAATATTATGGAAGATTTAATAACAATAGAAACAGCAGCTAATTCAGTTATCAAAAATTCCCCGAATAAACCCTCTCAAGATTCTGTAGTCTCTGCACTTATTCAAATTGAAAAACAGTCAAAAAAACAAGAAAATAACTATAATATTGAGCAATTATCGGGCAATTGGCAATTATGTTTTATTACTGGTACGAAAAAAACTAGAAAGCGAGCAGGTATTGTTCTGGGAGCTGGACGTTATATTCCTAATTGGGTAAAAATTTCACTCTCCTATTTTTCTCCTCTCAATACTTCTGAAACACCTGAGCAATTAGAAATAGGCAGGGTAGAAAATACGGTAGAATTTGCTGGTTTGAAACTATCTCTTTCTGGTCCGACAAAATTTATAGATAAAAAAAATATTTTGGCGTTTGATTTTACAAAAATTACAATCAAATTATTAGGAGTAAAACTTTATTCTGGATATATTCGAGGTGGTCAAGAAAGTGAAGATAAATTTGCGACTGAAAGTGTGGGTAAGCAAGCTTTTTTTGCTTACTTTTTGATTCAAGAAAAATTTATTTCTGCGAGGGGAAGAGGTGGAGGATTAGCTATTTGGGGAAAATTGGAAAATTAGAATTTCAACAGTTAATTCAGAAGGAAGAAGGAAGAAAGAAGAAGGTTTTATAGCACTGCGTCTTTTGGTTAGGACAATAAATTTGGGTTGTAGGGGAGACTATACATAAGCAATTTTCCCTTTTGCTCTCTGCTTTCTACCTTCTTCAACTAAGAGGATATCTGAAAAGTTTTTTGATACTGAATTTTGCCCGTCTAGCAAGCCAACTTTGGGGGGAACAAGAGTCAATTTACTTCTAAAAGTCCCTCAATTTTGAGGGATTTAGGGGGCTTGGATGTAGTAAATGAGACTTCTCAGACAACCTCTAAGATTCCGTTGATAACTTTTGCCCAATTCTAGGTTCTTGACCAGCTAAAAGTCGTTCAATATTGCTGCGGTGACGCAAAATTACATACATACCACCAGCAACAGCAAATATTTCATAAGGCAGTGGTTGACCTGTGAAAAACATTAACCCAGAAACAGAAATAGTAGCAATGATAGAACTCAGAGAAACAATACGACTAATAGCTAAAAATACAGCAAATACAGAAAGTGCTCCTAAACCAACAACCCAAGACATTGCTAACAAAATACCCAGACTAGAAGCAACTGATTTGCCTCCCTTAAAACCAATCCAAATAGATTTAGTATGGCCGAATATAGCTATTAGTCCTGCTAAGATTACCATCCATTCTTTTGCTATATAAACATCAGGTATTCCAGCAGCAATAGTTAAGTTTTGCACAAACAAAAGAGAGTAAATATAGCGGACTAGAGCGATCGCTAATACCCCTTTTAAAATATCAATAACTAACACCGCCAAAGCAGGCCATTTGCCGATGGTTCTTAATACATTTGTCGCACCTGTAGAACCCGAACCTTGTTCGCGAATATCAATCCCGTAGAACCACGAACCTATCCAATAACCACTAGGAGTAGCACCCAATAAATAGGCAATAATTAATATTACTCCGTTTAATAATAACCAGCTAATCATTAAATTACTCCTTTAAAAAAAGCATCAATTAGGAGGAACAAATTTAGCATAGCTTGAATTGATCCTATATCCACAATCCCTCTGAATTAGCTTTTTGCTTGCTCCAATTCAGAAATATTTGTACTTCTTGGAGATATAGCAGAAGGAAGAAGGAATAAGGAAGAGGGAAGAAGGAAGGAGGTTTTAGTTATCTAGGAGAGAAAAAGAAAGAAGGAAAAATTTTGCATTGTCTGAGTTTTAAGCTTTTGATATGTCCAGACCCTTTCCTTTGACTACTATATTGTTATCAATCTAGCTATTAATTTTTGATTTTTTGATTTAAGGAGAGGTAATTCTAAATTCTAAATTCTAAATTCTAAATTCTTCAATTTCAAAATCTATCCATTGAGTTTTGAGTTCCAGGTTCAGGAGCAAAGGCTAACCACAGAGGAAACTGTAACATTGAGAGACTAATTTTATCTTCCGTATCATCAATCACAATTATCGGTAATTTTCCCTGTTTCACTAACCGCCCTGCTTTTTGGGCCAATATCTCTGGATCTTCAAATAGAGCCACACCTCTATCTGGACTAAAATCACGGCGGTCAATGCCTAAACAATCTTGTAAACCCCGTCGCCATTCTCCTAAACGTTCCGGGGAGTTAGCAAGTATCAGAGCGCGTACTCGTGTATCGTACAAATCTCTTAATACAGAAACAATTGTCGAAGCAACCAAAATATTTTGCAAGCGACTGCCCATAGTTCGCAGGGCACCACGACCACCCTGAGAAAAAAACCAGCTAGAAACTCTTTCTGCATGAATAGGTTCAAATGTACGCCGTAATTTCCAGGGCGGGCCATAATAATCTGGCATCTTCCGATATTCATCAAGAATTTGGCGAATTTGTCTAGCTTGCTCCTCAAAACCCATTTCCGCAAATTGGGGATTTTCAGTATTTCTGACAGACCGAGGAGAATTTTCCATAACAGAAGGAGTTGGAGGTTCCTGTATCTGTGGAGTTAATTCTAACTGTTCGGCAGCAAGAGCTAAATCTTGTAAACTTCCTACTAAATAATCTTTAAATCCCTGAATTCTAATTGCCAAATCCTGAGAAGCACCTGCAAAAGTAGTTCGCATCTCTTTCTGAATACGTTCTTTGCGACGTTCTAGTTTTTCGACTTCTACTTGCAATACTTGTCTACGGGACTCTAACTGATTCAAAGCTTCAGGTAACAGACGCCCTATGGCCTCAGTTTGCGCCATTACTTCTTGCTGTAATTTGGCCTTGGTTTGTTGTAGGACAGCTATTTCCTCCTTCAAATTTTCTTCTTGATGTTGAAGGCCATTAACTAGTGGTGTTAATTCTGTTTCAATTTCTGCAACTGGGGGAGTTGTAGGTTCTTCTTTGATATTAGGAATATCTGTAAAATTCTCTTTTACAAATGGGGGAGTTGTAGATTCTTCTTTGATATTAGGAGTATCTGTAGAATTCTCTTCTATAAATGGAACATACTCTGCATCTATTTCTGTAACTGGGGGAGTTGTAGATTTTTCCTTGATATTAGGAGTATCTGTAGAATTCTCTTCTATAAATGGAACATACTCTGCATCTATTGGTTGAGTCGTGGTAGACTTGTAAGTCCTGACACTTTGTTTATCTGTAGGAATAACTTGAGTCTCAACCTCTTCATCTAAATCCCAAGGTGAAGGAACTATTTCATTTATATTATCTGAAGTTGTTGTTGATTGGTCTTTTTGTTCTTCTGATTGTGTTTCGTCTGGGTACATAATGGAAAAAAATTATCAAGACTTTATGCTATTTTCATTCAGGGTTTTAAACTGAATAGTTTTTATTTTCTACTTTAAGCTTTTGTAGATATTAGCTCAAAGGGAACGATTCATTAATGGATAATGAATAATGAATAATGGATAATTACCTCTAGTTAAAACCGTTACGGAATTGAATATAAGGAAATCTGATTTCTTCTCTTGGTCGATTGGATATGGCGAGGAGACCTGTTCTTGCAGACCCGCTCCGAAGATCGCCATCCCACCCTACGGGAAGCTCCGAAGATCGACCGCTTTTTTCTCCTTAAAAGGAGAGGCTTTAAACCGAATGGATTAATTATCAATTATCCATTGGTAATATTACTATCTTTATGTATAACATTTATGTATAACTTTTAATATACCAATTTGATAAATATTTGCTACATTTTCGCATTGCAGGGGAGTAGGGGAGTTGGTAGGGAGATTTAATTCAACGTCTGATAGCGAGAAGTAGAAATAAGAATAACTAACAATAACTAGCTAATAATTCTCAAAAAAATTATTCAGTCTGTGTTAATTACTTAATAATTGAAGTACCACTTAAATATAGCATTCTTTTTTCAAATTGGTATAAGAGAAATTTACTAAGCTTCTATTGAATTCTGATTTGAGGGTAAGTGTTTTTCTAGGCAATTTTTTAGTGTTTTAGGGTCAAAAATAATTGGTAGAAAGTGAATGCTTTTAACTTCCCTAAAATAGAATAAAATTGGGACAGGAGACCAGAATATTTCCCAGTTTAGCCAATCTTGATAAGGAAAGCTTCGTATTAGTTTTTCTGAACGATATACTTCTAGAGATGTATCAGTAAATTTGAGACGGATAGTGGCTGTTTGAAATAATAGAAATATACCAAATAGAGCGATCGCTAGACTTACCCACAGTTGCCAAAAGGCCAAAGGCAATGCACTAATTATTAGCACAAGAGGTATTTTATAACTAGGGGCAAGTTCGGTAGTTTGTTGTGTTTCGGATGTAGAAATAGTAGTCATTTTAGTTATCAGTTATTAGTTATTAGTTATCAGTTATCAGTACCTCTAGTTAAAGTCAGAGGCTTGAAATATTGAACTTTATTTTCTTTTGGTCGATTAGATAAGGCTTGCTGATTAAATCTAAAAGCATTGACATATAAAGGTTTTAGCATTTTTGGCCTCGAAAAAAAGTGCCTGGTTTTCAGCTCTATTATGCTCAAAAAGGAGCGTATTTTGGCAAGACTTGGGCAGAAAAATCATTCTTACAAAACTTAGCTCCTACCTCCTCTAAACTCCAATTTATCCTGTCTCCTGTCTC
Organism: Okeania hirsuta; assembly: GCF_003838195.1. Classification (GTDB taxonomy): domain Bacteria; phylum Cyanobacteriota; class Cyanobacteriia; order Cyanobacteriales; family Microcoleaceae; genus Okeania; species Okeania hirsuta. The sequence continues at coordinate 2,312 of NZ_RCBY01000062.1, read as the reverse complement.
CTGTCTCCTGTCTCCTACCTCTCTACTCCCTACTCCCTAATATTAAAAACTTTGTTTCATTGCCCCACCAATACCTTGAAACATTGCCCAAGATAGAAAGAAATTAAAGATAAAAATAGATATTAAGGCTGTCACAACTGCTGTGGTTGTAGATTGGCCTACTCCTTTAGCTCCACCAGTGGTAGTTAAACCCCAACTTGTACCAATTACAGCAACTAAAACACCAAATACCATTGATTTAAGCAATCCACTGCATAAATCCCAAAGAGTTAGAAAAGTATGGACAGAACTAATATATATACTCTGGGGAATATCGTACATATTAACTGCCACTATAAGTCCACCCAATATGGCAGCTATCAAACATAACAAAGTTAAGATTGGCATCATTACAGCACAAGCAATAACTCTAGGAATAACTAAATAATCTACCGGATCGGTTTTCAGCATATACAGAGCATCAATTTGTTCTGTCACCTTCATCGTGCCTATTTCCGCTGCAAATGCTGAACCTACTCTTCCTGCAACAACAACTGCTGTCAATACAGGGCCTAGTTCTCTAGTTAAAGTTATAGCCAACATACCCCCAACCATATTAGCTGTACCGAAGGAAACAAGTTCCCTGGCAACCTGAATGGTAAATACCATACCGACAAAACTAGCTGTCAGTAAGACAATTAGTAAGGATTCTGGACCGACTATAGCCATTTGCTCAACAGTGTTACGACGATGAATTTTGCCCTTTAGGACATGAAAAAATACTTGGCCTGCTAAATATGCTGCAGCCAACATCCGTTGTCCCCATACCCCGAAAATTAACTTAAAAGTAATCTTACTCAATAGAAATTAATAAATTAGAAGACTAAACAAAACTAATGAGAGAAATTTACCAATCTTCAACAAGATTGTTTAACCAACGTTGAAGTTTTCTGACAGATTGAGTGATTTTGAGCGATCGCTCTCTATCTTAGAAAGTAAGTTAGCTATATCAGCTGACTTGCTACTAAGTGGCATTATGACTGAACTTATTTTTACATATATGAATATTTTGCCTAATCTTCTACGTTCTTTGTTACTTACAAGTATCTTTAGCTTTGTAACTCCTATTCTGTTAATTGGGGTTAGCTGGACGAGCTTTGCCTTAATTAGTCATTTTCCCAGTTTACGGACAATTGGTCAATTTGGTGTTGCCCAAATTTGGCATTTCTTGGCCACGTTTGGTGATGGCCATCCTTGGCAAGGGTGTTTGGTAATTGCTGTCACTTTTAGTTTAGTGGGAGCGATGTTTGATACATATGTGTTCTGTCAAAATCCCAGAGGAAACTAAATTTGAGGTAATTATTGTGTATAGCAGAAGGAAGAAGGAAGAAGGAAAAATCCGGTAGTGCAGAGCGCAAAGTGTGAGATAAGTAATTAAGTCATGCCAATACCAAGGAGCGATATAGCTGTCGCACTTACTCCGCCAACGCCAACTCTGCCCAATGTAGCTGCACTATTTTCCTTGCGACGGGCGAACCCAAATCCAATTGAAATAGCTCACCAGCAACCTTGCCGTCACTTGAGGAAAGCTCCCAGTTCTTGCCAAATTTATTCTGTCGGCGATGCCCGATACCTGTTTGTTGGCGGACAATTCCGTTGGTGCGCTCTAATTGCTGTGGCAAGGTCTTTCCCGATAATGTGTTCTATTCTGGGGGAGAAATTCGCTCATACCCCTACAACGATGGTTTATATTCGCGGGACGAGTGAAGACCTTCAGAGAGATGTGTAGCAGATTGCTTGGCAGTGAAGATTGGAAGCTATGTATAGTAATAGTTACAAGGAGATATGGCATGATTTTACACATATCTCGGCTCAACGCCAAACTGACCTCTAGATTTTGAACGGAGACGGTCAATTTTTAAGTAGGCTCGATGAACTGAGAATCAGCAATTGTACTGATAATCCCCCGCTGAATTACAGATTACAGCAGGGGACTATATCAATCTAAAGTCCTACATACAGGATGTAGTCAAAAGATTTAAGGTAACATTTGACCGCTAGTAGGAAAAACCTAAGAGCGAGATTAAGAGGGTTATCCTTTGATAAACCGGGTCGATGAGGTCATATTACTAAAGGAGTGGCTCTGTTGGAGATCCGGATACTCACCGGGTTCGAGGTCGATGTAGTTACCACTAGCATCGGGATTTTGGTATAGCCTGATCTTATCTCCAGGGCTGTAGTTCGGCCCTTTGAATACCTTCACCGAGGAAGTCAGGTTGATGAACTACCCCGCCGTGTAGACGGACGGGGTTTCTAAGTCCCCGTCAACAAAG
>NZ_RCBY01000619.1 GCF_003838195.1 Okeania hirsuta | reverse complement strand
GGAAATCACTATGATTAATTATGAATGGTATTAAGGAACAAGGAACAGGGAACAGAGAACAGGGAATAGGGAATGAATAAAAATTCTAGACTAACCTAAAACTGTACCTCACGCTTCCTGAAATTTGCTGTATATGCTGAACTACTTATTTTTATCATACTTTTAGATTTATATTTATTGCGAACTTCAATTTATTCTTTTTTAAAAAAAGCAAAGAACGAGTTGGTGTTTGACATAGACTGATGATCAACCTTAAACAAAGAAGTGCTTTTCCTACTGTTCCCTGTTCCCTGCTATATAAACTATAAATGTGCAACCCCCCTTTCCCGACTATAGTCTGATATAGTATCAAATTGTTTAACCCCATAGTCTGATAAATCCTGATGGGAATAAGGACAAATCTAGGTTCAATTATTTGAATAAAGGAAAACAAAAATATGCTGACAGAATTACAAACAAAAAAATGGACAGGTCTGTTTCAAGTCTATGATGCCGATCAAAATGGTGTAGTAGAAAAAGACGATTTTGAGGAAATATTCCAGAATCTTGCTAGAGCGGGTAATTTAACTCAGGGAACACCACAAATTATTAGAGATTATCAGAGAAGATGATCTGGTAGGAGTTAGATAGTTAAAGAAAATGTAAGTAAAAAAAACTTTATTTTTACCTATAAAAAATACTTATTTAACTTACTAACTACCCCCTAAAACCGATCGCTTAATACTAAACCTGACGATAAGCAATTACAGCATAAAAAGGGTCGCCTCCTCCTAAACCGAACATCTGTAAAAAACTAGGTACATTTGACTTCTGATAAATTACCTCTACTTGACTAAAACCTGGAATTTCATTAGCACTTTTTACACTGTCAAAATAACGCTTGACTAACTCTACTCTTCCATTTTCCGAACCATCTCGCCAAGCACTAATAGCTTTCTGATAAAACATCCGATTAGAAAAACTAATAATTGCTATTCCGCCAGGTTTAGTATTAAGCGATCGGTTTTAGGGGGTAGTTAGTAAGTTAAATAAGTA
>NZ_RCBY01000618.1 GCF_003838195.1 Okeania hirsuta | reverse complement strand
TACGAAGAGGAGCTGAAGCGGCGGCCTTGCGAGAAATCCTGATGAAAGACCTGATGTTTCGCTCACATCCGGTTATCTTATTAGGAGACGTCAATGACAATGGGCTTTCTGTAACCTCACGCACGATATCCGGTGAACCTCCCCACAAACGCTACCCGCAGGATGTAAAAAAGAAAATCTGGGATGTATTGCTTTACCATGTAAAAGATATACAGGCCCGCAAAAGTTATCACGATCATTACTTTACCCATATTCACAACGGCTTTCATGAAGCCCTGGATCATATCATGGTCAGCGAAGAGTTGGTAAAGGAAAATCCCAAATCCATCGGTTCGGTAAATTATGTACACATATACAATGATCACCTCATAGATGAAACCCTGAGCCGAGATGAACCCAATTTATGGCAATCGGATCATGGACAGGTAGTAGCTACGCTAAATTTGAGAAGGAGGAAAGAGAAGTAAAGAAAGTTCAAGTTCAAAGTTCAAACTCAATACATTCTGCACCTGATCCTGATACTTGCACTTGAACTTAGGGTGGGCCTACCGAAGCTTGAACGTTCATTGTCTCCTAAAACAATCAGCTATTTCCAATAGATCGCCAGCTTACCCATCGTCTTCCTCTTTTCCAGTGCATCATGGGCTTCTGCCAATTGCTCAATGTTGTACTTACCTCCTACGGTAGGTTTGAAAACGCCTTCTTCTGCATAATGCACACATTGATTGAGGACGCGTTGCAGGGTCTCAGGGCGATTATCGGCTATTCGTAGCATATTTACCCCAAATGGATTTACTTGGCCCAACAAGCCCTATCGGATGGTAGAAGCCAAATCCCAATCCAACGGCAATCTTCTGGAATATATTTTTGGCCGAAGTCATGGAAGAAGCCCCAAAGACAAATAATCGTCCGCCGGCTCCTAATAATTTCATGCCTTTTTTCACCGACTTTCCTCCTACCGGATCGAAAATCAAATCTAACCCGGCATCTCCCCGAATCTGGCTAATCTTTTCTGAGAAATCTTCTTCTCTATAAT
>NZ_RCBY01000617.1 GCF_003838195.1 Okeania hirsuta | reverse complement strand
AAGCCATCAAGCAGCACTCGTCTAATAATTTTGAAGTTGGTTGGCAAAATCGTTAGTATGAGCCCTGATTTCAACCAAGATACAGTAGAACAATGGAAGACATTCGGAAGATGGCCAGATGGCAGCTCATAACCATAGTCGTTTTCGCATTGGCGAAAGCCGTTAGGCCCAGTGTATTGGAAAGCCAAGCGCCTGAGTTTGTGAAGTTATTCCTATTGTCCTTTCCCAATTTTTGCGAAGCTATCGTTGGCATACTCACCTGACGATGCTCGGCTCTATGCTAACCGCAGGCTCAAATGCGGAACAGCTCAATCTACATTGCGGCCGTAGTCTTGGCAGCCATCTACGTGATCACACAGGAATAAGATCCATAATCTGGGTGGAATAACATCTATGATCCCAATGATGTGCTATTTCAGTACTGGACTTCTCTTTGTTTTATCCCTATTAGGCGGATGAAGCCCAGCTTCGAAGCTAGAATAGTTGCAAATTACCGGTGAATATTACAGCGCTTGCTTAAGTACCTTGAACCGAGCTTTTCTTATAAAATATGATGAACAAAGCCCTAAAATGAAAATCAAATATCCTGAACGAAAACTAGACGATTACGGAAGGATAAAATTCCCGAAACCGAGGAAGGCGGAGCGATTATGCAAGCATTTACTCCTTTAAGATTCTGCTGGTAGTAGCCGAATGCCTGGATGGTCAACCCTTATGATCAAGAGAGCCGGCCCAGCCGTAAAAAAAATAGGCCAAATCATAGGCTCCTCCATGAGGTGCCTAACTAAATCATTCCTTTCTTTCATTCTCATTCCTGAATGTCCACAGCACAAAGTCTATGGTGCACATCCCAATCTGGGCCACTATTCGATCAAAGCTGACAGTGACGCCGATCTGGTAAGATAATCCTGTAGAAAAATGTAGCGTATATGGAATAATCAATACGATCCCAATGAGTAGGATCCAATGAATAAAATCAATGGGTTCGAGTAGGTTAACCGCTTCGGAATGAATCGAAAAAGAGATTTGGGCTATTTTTTTTACGGCTGGG
>NZ_RCBY01000616.1 GCF_003838195.1 Okeania hirsuta | reverse complement strand
TGCACGGACAACAACAACAATATGACAAACTGGTGCAAGAATGTTATCGCCTCCAACAGGAATTCAAAACTACTCAACAACAACAAGATGAACTATTAGCAGTTTTGCAACAGGAAAATGAAATTAAAGCTGGATATGCTCATTTCCAAAACTTGCAAACTACCGAAGAGAATTTATCTGCAAAATTTAGAACCCATCAAAATGCTCTGAACCAGCGTCAACAACTCCAGGAAAAACAACGTCAACAACTGCAAGAAGTACAAAACAAAATTCAGCAACATCAAGCACAGTTAAATTCTCTCAAATAGTTCATCTTGTTGTTGTTGAGTAGTTTTGAATTCCTGTTGGAGGCGATAACATTCTTGCACCAGTTTGTCATATTGTTGTTGTTGTCCGTGCAGTAGTTTTTCCCAGGTTTGACGATGGTTTTGTTGAATTTGCAGTTGTTTGAGTCGTTCTTTATCACATTCTTGTTGTTGCTGGAGTTGAGTAAGGGTAGTTTGGAGATGAGTCTGTTGTTTAGCGATCGCTTCTTTTTGTTGGAGTTGTTTTTGGTTTACTTCTAAAGTCTGTTCAAGTAATTCCACTTTCGCTTTGAACTGCCGAGCAGTATCTTTAGCTTTTTCCCCCAGGGTGTCATATTGGTCGAGTTTTAGGAGGTTGGCGAGAATTTCTTTCCGTTCATTAGGACGTTTGAGCATAAATTCATCTGCTCTACCTTGACGCAGATATGCTGAGTTAACGAATGTGTCGTAGTCGAGTTTGAGATGTTGGATAATAGTTTGTTGGGTTGCACGGACACCTTTTTGAGTCAGACTTTTAAACCGGGAACCAGTGCTAATTTGAAATTCTAGAGTAGCTGAACTTCCCCGACGACGACCACGAATAACACGGTAAACATTACCGTTGCTGCTAAAGGTGAAGTCTACCCGTACTTCTTTTTCTCCCAGACTGATAATATCATCTTCAGTAGCGGCGCGACTATTTCCCCACACCGACCAGGCGATCGCTTCCAGTAGAGAAGATTTTCCTGCACCATTTGGTCCGCAAATACAGG
>NZ_RCBY01000615.1 GCF_003838195.1 Okeania hirsuta | reverse complement strand
GCAGTAGCAGTAGAGCAAATAGCTAGGGGTTGGAAACATCATCCAGAAACTCTACCTTTGCTCAAACAATTAGCGCATTCTGATAATAATTGGCAGGTGCGGTTTGAGGCAGTACGACAAATATTTAGAGGTTGGAAGCATAACCCAGAAACTTTACCTTTGTTCAAACAATTAGTGCAGTCTGATAATGATCGTTTTGTGCGAGCAGTAGCAGTACAACAAATAGTTAGAGGTTGGAAACATTACCCAGAAATTTTACCTTTGCTCACACAATGGATACAGCTCAATAGCAATTGGGATGTACGAATAGTAGCAGTACAACAAATAGTTAGAGGTTGGAAACGTCACCCAGAAATTTTACCTTTGCTCACACAATTAGTGCAGTCTGATGATGATTGGCAAGTAAAAGTTGGAGCAGTAGAACAAATAGTCATAGGTTGGAAACGTCGTCCAGAAACTTTACCTTTGCTTAAACAATTAGCACAGTCTGATGATGATTGGCAGGTACGCTCAGAAGCATTGGACCAAATAGCCAAAGGCTGGAAAAGTCATCCAGAAATTTTACCTTTGCTTCACGAATGCGCTACAAATGACCCTTTTGAAAACCATCTTGATGTTGAAGAAAACCTTCGACTAGCTCTAGAGTTTGGCAGGTTTAACTTGTTGAGCAATTACGACTACAACGACTCCCTCTATGATTTTATTAGCGAGGTAGAAGACCATGACTCTTTTGAAAGTGAAAACTATAATAAACTCAACGAATTTAACCCTCGACAAATTGCACTAGAGGCAATAGTCAAACGTTACCCAGACCATCCGCAAACCCTCCCACTATTACAAGACAGAGCAGAAAATGACCCAGATGAACAACTGCGGGAGTGGGCAAAAGAGAAATTGCAGCGATTAGAGAATTAGTCCACGTCATTTCAGTTATCAGTTATCAGTACCTCTCTCTACCTGTTTGCGCAGTATTCCGTAGGAAAGTCAGAGGTAGGAGTGAGGGAGTGCGGATGGTCTGGGTAACGTTTGACTATTGCCTCTAGTGCAATTTGTCGAGGGT
>NZ_RCBY01000614.1 GCF_003838195.1 Okeania hirsuta | reverse complement strand
ATGACAACTACCTTACAACAGCGTGAAAACGCCAACGTATGGGAAAAGTTCTGTAGCTGGATCACCAGCACAGACAATCGTTTATACATCGGTTGGTTCGGTGTATTAATGATCCCCACCCTTCTCACAGCTACTATCTGCTACATCATCGCATTTGTAGCAGCTCCTCCAGTAGACATTGATGGTATCCGCGAACCCGTCGCTGGTTCCTTAATGTTCGGAAACAACATCATTTCCGGTGCAGTAGTACCTTCCTCCAACGCTATCGGTCTACACTTCTACCCCATCTGGGAAGCAGCAAGTTTGGATGAGTGGCTATACAACGGTGGCCCATACCAGCTAGTAATCTTCCACTTCCTCATTGGCGTATTCTGCTACATGGGTCGTGAGTGGGAATTATCCTACCGCTTAGGTATGCGTCCTTGGATCTGTGTTGCATACTCTGCTCCAGTAGCAGCAGCAACAGCAGTATTCTTAATCTATCCAATCGGACAAGGAAGCTTCTCTGATGGAATGCCTTTAGGAATTTCCGGAACATTCAACTTCATGTTAGTGTTCCAAGCAGAGCACAACATCTTAATGCACCCATTCCATATGTTAGGTGTAGCAGGTGTATTCGGTGGTTCATTGTTCAGTGCAATGCACGGTTCTTTGGTAACATCCAGCTTAGTACGTGAGACAACAGAAACTGAGTCTCAGAACTACGGTTACAAGTTCGGTCAAGAAGAAGAAACTTATAACATCGTAGCAGCTCACGGCTACTTCGGTCGTTTAATCTTCCAATATGCATCATTCAACAACAGCCGTTCCTTACACTTCTTCTTAGGAGCATGGCCAGTAGTAGGAATTTGGTTCACAGCATTAGGTGTGTCCACAATGGCCTTCAACTTGAATGGTTTCAACTTCAACCAGTCGATCATCGATTCTAGTGGTCGTGTGGTAAATACTTGGGCAGACATCATTAACCGGGCTAACTTAGGAATGGAAGTAATGCACGAGCGTAATGCTCACAACTTCCCTCTAGATTTGGCTGCTGTAGAAGCTCCTTCTATCAATGGTTAATTT
>NZ_RCBY01000613.1 GCF_003838195.1 Okeania hirsuta | reverse complement strand
CCCATGTAATTTTCCTCCTGTCTCCTGTCTCCTGTCTCCTGTCTCCTTCTTCAATTTCCTACCTTAAATACCTCTTCATGGCTATCTTTAGCTTTTTTTTACAAACAGTCTCTAAGATTTTTAGACATAGATTTGAAAAAGAATGCAGAGAAGTTAAATAGAGCTTCCCTGCAGGTGTTTGATCAAAGGTTTATTTATGATGATAATTCAGTAGTTAACCTGAGATCATATTATGCCTCAACTGCCATACTTTTGATTTTTAACTCTTCAGAATTAATTCCCATGGGCGATTTCCACAAGCGATCGCCCTGCACCAAAGTATGTACGCTCCAACGGTCAGAAGTTTGAGGATAATCGCTACGATAATGTCCACCTCTACTTTCAATTCGCCATGCAGCACTTTTGAGAATTAAAGAACCTAGATCCAAAAGATTGAGCGTTTCTGCAACCATCCGCAACTGTTGTTCAGCATCAGTCGAGTTTAACTCTATCATCTGGTTAGGCAATAGATTTGCTAAAAATTGAACTATATCCAAACCTGCCAAACTTTCTCGCCAATTATTAATTTTATGTAGCGCTCTATCTAACAACTCTCCTTCACGAGAGATACCTGCACTTTCCCACATTAAACTCGGTAGCATTTGCCGAATCAATTCTATCTTTTCCATATCCCCACTCCAATTAAAGTCTACCTGCGACACCTCAGAATTAGGCGCAACTAAATTTGGCTGAATTTCAATGCGAGATAGTTGAGAAGCAAACACTAAACATTCCAACAAAGAATTACTAGCTAAACGATTTGCTCCATGAACTCCCGTACTTGCCGTTTCTCCGATGGCATAGAGTCCACGAATTGAGGTTTTACTCATTAAGTTACAAGCAATTCCACCCATCCAATAATGAGCAGCAGGAGCAACCGGAATAGGTTCTTGAAAAACATCAATACCCCATTGTTTGCAGACATTGATAATATTGGGGAAGCGATAACGAATGCGGTCGGGAGCAATAGGTCGCAAATCTAAATAAACATGAGCTTGGGTGGGATCATCTGCAGTTTTTTGCAAGTG
>NZ_RCBY01000612.1 GCF_003838195.1 Okeania hirsuta | reverse complement strand
GGCTTTGTTGCACAAAAGATGATGTTTAGGGTAAAAATAAAGAAGTCAAGATGGTACACGAAACTACACTCAGCAGATATGAGTAAGAGTAAGTCTAAATCCAACTCCAAGTCCTTGTATCGACTCAAAAACTGGTCTGAGTATGATGCCTCCTTAAAGCAGCGAGGGAGTCTCACTTTTTGGCTGACTCCAGAGGCCATCGAGCAGTGGCTTAATCAGAAAAAAACTGGACGTAGGGGAGCATCTAATAATTATAGTGACACGGCCATTGAATTGATGGTGACTATGCAATCCTTGTATAGTCTGGCCGGACGACAGACCGAAGGTTTTGTCAAATCTATATTTCAATTGATGGACTTAGATTTACCAGTACCTGACCATAGCACTGTATCCCGTCGCTTGCCAAAACTGAATGTTAAACTACCAGTTATACCAACGAACGAAGCAATTCATATGGTAGTAGACTCTACAGGGGTGAAAGTTTACGGCGAAGGTGAATGGAAAACAAGAGTTCATGGTGTCAGTAAACGGCGTACATGGCGTAAATTACATCTAGGAGTTTCGGAGGCCACAGGGGAGATTATCAGTGGGGTAGTGACTACCAATGATGTCAGTGACGACCAAGTATTTTCTGACCTGTTAGATGGAGTAGATGGGGAAATAGCCCAAGTATCAGGAGATGGAGCCTATGACAAGTATAAGTGTTACGAGAAAGCTAGGCAACGAGGGGCAAAGGCAACAATTCCACCCAGGAAAAATGCAGTAATAGGTCAACATGGCAACTGTAAATGCTCACCTCATCCCAGAGATGAAAACCTCAGAAGGATAAGAAAAGTAGGACGCAAGAAGTGGAAACGTGAATGTGGCTACCACCGACGCTCGTTGTCAGAAACTACAATGTTCAGGCTCAAAGTCCTCAATGGATGCAAGTTACGACGACGAAAATTTGATAATCAGGCAGTGGAGTTATTCATACAATGTTCCATACTCAACGTGATGATTCAAAATGGTAAACCCCAGAGCTACAAAGTAGAAATCTAGTTAACTTCCAACTAAGGGAGTTTTTGGCGATCGCTACTTTCATGCAACAAAGCC
>NZ_RCBY01000611.1 GCF_003838195.1 Okeania hirsuta | reverse complement strand
TCGACACTTGGCGGACCGGGGTGATCAAGTAGCCATTCTATTTGAGCCCAATGATCCATCTCAAGGAAACATCAGTTATACCTATAAGGAATTGCATGCCGCGGTTTGCAAAACAGCCAACGCGCTAAAAGCTAATGGCATTGAAAAAGGAGACCGCGTGTGCTTCTATATGCCCATGGTACCAGAGTTAGCTATTGCAGTATTGCCTGCGCTCGCATCGGTGCCATTCACTCCGTGGTTTTTGCGGCTTCTCCGCCCAAGCCCTGGCTGATCGTATTAAGGAGCCACATGTAAGATGGTCATCTGCTCAGATTACAACAACAGAGGAGCCAAGAATATTCCGGTTAAGAAGGTAGTAGATGATGCCCTAGCGATGGACTGCGACAGTATTGAAACCGTTTGGTGCATCGCAATACTGGCGGAGAAGTACAAATGGAAGCAGGGCGAGATAAGTGGTGGCATGATGAGGTAAATAGCCAATCTGCTGACTGCCCGGCGGAGGCGATGGATTCAGAAGATATGCTATTCATTCTGTACACTTCTGGTTCTACAGGTAACCAAAGGAGTTGTACATACCTGTGGTGGCTATATGGTGTATGCCTGCTTTAGCTTCCGCAATGTTTTTCAATATCAAGATGGAGATGTCTACTGGTGTACAGCTGATATTGGCTGGATTACTGGACATAGCTACATTGTATATGGTCCTCTCTTAGCTGGAGCTACCACGGTTATTTTGAGGGGTACCTACTTACCCTGATGCAGGAAGGTTTTGGGAAGTATGTGATAATTAAAGGTTAATCAGTTCTATACAGCTCCGACGGCTATTCGAGCTTTAATGGCAAAAGGAGATCAGTTTGTGGATAAATATGACCTAAGTACCTTGAAGGTAATTGGTAGTGTAGCCGAACCATCAACGAAGAAGCCTGGAATTGGTACAATGAAAAAGTCGGGAAAGGCAATGCTCCGATTGTGGATACTTGGTGGCAAACCGAGACCGGCGGAATTATGATCACTCCACTACCTGGCATTACCGATACCAAACCTTGTTACGCCTCCTATCCTATGCCGGGCGTCCAACCTATTTTGGTGGATTCACAAGGCGAGTTGGTGGAGGGTA
>NZ_RCBY01000610.1 GCF_003838195.1 Okeania hirsuta | reverse complement strand
ATTGATTGCTAGACGTGAAGCGGAGGAAATTTCTGAGCTAGAACTGCAGCGGCTGATTCTCCTGACAGAAAAGATGGAGCGACTCAATGTGGAACGAATGCAATTGATCGCTGAGCTCTCCTCAATCCGAAACATGAGTATTCGGGATCTCATCAAAGAACTCGATATACGCGCTGCCTAAGATGGGCAAGAAATACCTTTCACCTACAGATCGTGAAATAGTTTATCGGCGTGCAAATGCTTGCTGTGAATACTGTTTTTGCCACGCATCGTTTTTCCATCGAACACATTCTTCCCCAAAGCAAAGGAGGTGAACATAAACCCCATAACTGGGCGCTTGCTTGCCAGGGCTGCAATAACTTCAAGTACACCAAGACTCATGCTTTGGATCCCATTAGCCAAAAAGAAGTTCCCCTTTATAATCCTCGCGAAGAAGAATGGGGACAGCACTTTATCTGGAGCAAAGATTACGAACGCATTTTAGGTTTGACTCCAACAGGCAGAGCCAGCATTATCTGCATGAAACTCAATCGTGCTACTGTAGTGAACTTGAGAAGGATTCTCTATTTACAAGGAGAGCATCCTCCGGGCTAGTCAGGCTTCTGCTTCCTGCTCTTGGAGGTTGAGTTCGAGCTCCACAAAAATCTCCTTGAAAGATTCAATCAGGGCTTTAATCTCTACTACAAATTCTGCCATAAAGTTTTTGATCTCCAGCGATTTGTCTTTCATCTGCTGCATGTACAACAGGACAAAGTCCAATTCTTCCGGTATCTCATCTTTTTTCTCTAGTAACTGATCTGCCATGCTAATGACTGCATCAAATTCCTGGCGCTCAAATTGGGTGTTGGCGAGATTAGTTACGGTTCCCGCAGGTTTAGGGATACTGCCTTGATTTGTTCCAGGTCCTCAGCGTCCAGCTCTTCCTCCGGTATGTCGAGGTAGCTGACAAGATCCTTGTGCGCTTTGTTTATTTTGCGGAAGAGATCCAAAAGAAGTCCGTAACATTGCTCCAGTTCGGCATAACCAATTTTCATTCTTCTGGAGGCTTTTTTGAGGCCTGCTTTCATAAAAACCGGATAGGGAATTCCACTTTCAGGAGGAGGAGGTTCGGCAATGGTTTTTCCCAATTTGATCATGCTTTTCCCT
>NZ_RCBY01000061.1 GCF_003838195.1 Okeania hirsuta | reverse complement strand
CTGGCGTCGTCGCGGGGTCGCACCGCTCTCTTGGTCGATTGGATATGGCGAGGAGACCCGTTCTTACAGACCCGCTCCGAAGATCGCCATCCCACCCTACGGGAAGCTCCGAAGATCGACCGCTTTGTCAAAGGACATATCCTGCATTTGTCTTTTTATTCCTCTTACTATTCGTAACATTCTTTTTTGACCCTTGGTATTATATATAATCCAGCTAATTACAGCACTTTTGAGGAGAGTGAGGTACAGTTTAATACTCATCTCTAATCTCTAATATCATGTCCAGTTGAATACTTATAAATAAACTATGGAGGAGTAAGGAGTCAGGAGGTAAGAAAGAATAACAAAGAAGAAGGAAAAAGCAATAAGCAATAAGAGCTGATTTATAAAGTAAATATTAAAAGGATAAATACTTTACAGTGTAAGGGTTTGACACTATCTAAACCCCAAGGTCATAACTTTTGAAAAACCCATGCTAGAAAGGGATTTTAGCTCAGTTTACAAATCAGCTCTAAGGAAGAGGAGGAAAAGGAGAAAGTTTTTTTTATCGTTAATTATCCGGACATGATATAGTCTCTATTCCCTAAACTCGTAAAACTTTTTTTCTCATCAACTCCAAAACTGCTGTAGTTATCGTATAGTAAAATAAAAGATTATTTTGGTTTAGGGATGGGGGAGTAGTAGAATGCTTCGGCCACTGTAGTCTATCTATTTGAAAACTACTCTAGCAGTCCAAGCAAAGAGCCCGGACATATTAAAAGCTTAAAATTCAGAGAACGCAAGATGTTTTCAACTTTAGCCCATTCTTCTTCCTTCTCCTATATTTAAAGCGATCGCTCTTTTTCTCCCCTGGCCTATTCTGCTGAAAGTCGATCAGGGCAAAAAAATGTTACTTATACCCACATCATTTCTTAACATAAAGCTTGACTTTAGAGACGAGTTATGAGTGAGTCTTGGCTCGGCTTTTTCGGGAGAAAAAATGTATTTTTCCATACTTTTTTTTGACAACTTCAGTAGTTTTACTTAGCTAAATTGATTTTTTCTCCTTTCTACCCTGCTCCCTGCTCCCCTGCTACCCATAAGGGTTTCAAGACTTATGGGTAAGGGATAGGTTTCTCAGGGGGGTTAAAGAGATAAAAATATAAAAATTTATTCTGGTTGTTCAACTGGAAATAATACAACATCTTTTTCTAACTTCTATTTATAAATCAGTAACCAATTTTACAAAAATTAAATTTTATTCAGAGTAGTTGCAAAAATATTGCAACAGAAGTATACTTTGAATTAGTAACTAACTACTTATCTACTTACCTAGTTATCCAGCAAAAAAAAATTTGACAGAGAGAATGGGTGTATCTCTCTGCCAGTAATATTCTTGTATTTTATATCTGAGTGAAAGTTTTGTAGGCAATTAAAGTTTGAGAAGTTGAATTTCTGAAGCTTTGCTTGCAAATACCTACTAAAATAGAGTTTTTTGCTAGTGTATAAAGAATCTTTGACAACAAAAGTTTAGGTGTTGCATCTACCAGCTTCTTTTGTATAGTTCATTTTCTAGGAAATTCTTGAATTGCTACCTAATAAGTATGTGAACCTAGTTCAAGACTACTAATGTGTCTGGAGCTAGGAAGTGGTCTAAGTGATATGCGCGCTCTTCAGTTTTGAGTAGAATTTGCTCATAGAGGTAGCGAGTAGCGCGATCGCCTAAACTTTCAGCTTGTCCAGCAAGACGACGTAATAACTTAATTACTTCCTGTTCTGCTCCTAGATCGTGTTCGACCATAGCGCGAGAACTAAAACCTCCATCTATTTCAGGAGTAAAACAGCACATTTCAGCCAACTTAGCAAAGCTAGCAACGGGAACACCACCCAGACCATTTAAACGTTCAGCCAAGTCATGGACATGACCTCTTACATCATCATAACTTTCTTGAAAGAACTCATGCAGTTGATAGAACTCCGATCCTTCTACAACAAAATGATGTTTCTCATATTGGAGATATAAAGCTTGGAAACTGGCCAAAGCAGCGTTCATACCTTCACATACTGGTGTTGTTACCTCTTTTTCTAATCCAACTGGATTTTCCTTAACTTCACCAAATGCTTGTACTGGAGTAGCTGTAGTCATCTTAATGTATTCTCCTTTCAATTAACTTAATTTATTGCTAGTTATCTAGCTTGACTTATTGCTAACAGTTTTAAGTCTATCACAGTTAAAAGGAGAGTCAACCTGAGCCAAGACAGCAGATAGAAGATATTCTAAGTTAGCAAATTTTTTCGATCAAACTATTGAGAAAATTTAGCAGCTATTGTATAGTCAAAAATATAGGTACTCTGGTAGAGACACATCAGGACTACTAGAATCCTTAAGAGTAAATTTAGTGCTAATATATTGCAATTGTAAAAAAATGAGTACATTCAACCAGAGGCCAGACACTAGAGAGATTTTACAAATAAGCTCAATAGACCGATGGGAAGTCTATAAACGCTTACAAGAGTTAGATATTCATTGTTGGTGTGAAACAGAAAAGCCATTGCGGGTACAGCTCAAAAACACAAATGAAGCTACCCAATTAGAGAGTGTACTAAAACAATTCACTGCTAATCGTTGCGAATTGGTGCAATTGTTACAACGCTGTTTGCAGGTTAGCTAATATGCTGATTAATACCATAAGTTAGAGAGGGGCAAAAGTAATGTATTTATCACTAGAGATACAAAACTTTTAGTAATACCATTTCACTTAAAAAATGTCACAAATAGTTGGTCATTTCAGTTATCAGTTATCAGTACCTCTAGCTGTTTGCGCAGCATGACCTAGGAAAGCATTGGGATTGAAATATAGAATATCCTCTTTCTCTTGGTCTCATGGATACTAAGAGACCTCGCCATCCCACCCTACGGGAAGCTACGAAGATCGACCGCTTTTTATCCCCTTAAAAGGGGAGGCGCATACCCAGAATTTTTCGGTAACTGATGAAGTCAAATAATAAACTGAAATTACTGTAGAGTAGAGGTTTTAAGTATTTAAAATATAACTTTTGACTTCTTACTTTTGACTTTTGACTTTAGTGAAACGGTATAAGTATTTAAACCGACCCCTAGCCGCATAAATGACCATGACCTAGCAAAAATAACCAACAATGTCTAAATCCAAGAAGCAAATGACAAAATTTATCTTAGAAGGACAAATACAAGAAGTTACCGTTAAAGACGGCTACAAACTGAAATATATTCATGTAGAGACGCCAGCAGGTAGTAATTATACCATCAAACTTGCCAAGCCTTTAAGGAAGATTTTTGCCTCAGTATTAATACCAGGTTTAGGAGTAAAAGTAACTGGAGAAAGAACAGTTTATCGGAAAACTGGTGAAGAAGAATTGAAGGCTTTAAAAATTATACCAGATTTTAGCAATAACGCAATAACACCATGTAAAAATCATAATGTGGGATTAGTTGAAACTTTATCTAGCCAAGTAAAAGAGCAGAAGTTATCTGAAACTGAACATACTTGTAGTAAATCTCCACAAAAAATCACTGGAACTAATTCTAAATGTGCAGCGAAGAAAGCTCAGATTTTAGTGTGCCAAAAATCAGATTGCCAAAAACGGGGTGCAGGCAAAGTTTGTAAAGCATTATCAGAAGTATTAAGCGATCGCGGCTTACAAGACCATGTGACAATTAAGAAGACTGGATGTCTGAAAAAGTGTAAAGCAGGACCTAATCTAGTAATTATGCCTAACAAAGCCCGTTATAGCCGGATTAGTTCATCAGAAATTCCTGATGTTATTGAAAAACATTTTAGTTTAGAAGCATAACACAAAAGATTGCTAATTTGTAGTAAGTTTCTCTGGTTCCAATCTCTTGTTGGGGATTGGAAATATTTTACTGTTTATTTGTAATATTAAGGATTAAAATAGTGTAGGGTAAAGACAAAAAAGTTATTTTATGCCTACCGAATATTAATTTCAGGGAAGCTACTAAATAAATTAATAGCAATTAAGGAAGACTAAAAAAGTGTCACAAACTAAGCCAACTATTTTAGTGACTGGGGGAGCAGGATATATTGGCTCTCATGCAGTGCAGGCCCTACAAACTGCAGGTTATGAAGTCGTAATTCTGGATAATCTTGTCTATGGACATCGGGACATAGTAGAAAATGTCCTGAAAGTAGAGATGATTGTGGGAGATACAAGCGATCGCTCTCTATTAGACAAAATTTTTGCCACTCACAATATAGCAGCAGTAATGCATTTTGCTGCATATATTTTTGTAGGAGAGTCGGTTAAAGACCCCCAAAAATATTATCACAATAATGTAGTAGGTACACTAACATTATTAGAAGCAATGTTGGCAGCATCTGTGAAAAAATTTGTATTTTCTTCTACTGCTGCTATTTATGGGGAACCACAGACTAGTCCTATTCCTGAAGACCACCCCAAAAATCCGATTAACCCTTATGGGGCGAGTAAATTGATGGTAGAGCAAATACTTTCGGACTTTGAGGTTGCTTATGATTTTAAGTCTGTTTGTTTTCGCTATTTTAACGCAGCAGGGGCGCATCCTAATGGTTTAACTGGAGAAGATCATAATCCGGAAACTCATCTAATTCCACTGGTATTATTAGCAGCATTAGGTAAGCGAGATGCTATCTCAATTTTTGGCACAGATTATTCTACCCATGATGGGACTTGTATTCGGGATTATATTCATGTATGTGATTTAGCGGATGCTCATGTTTTGGGGCTAGAATATTTATTGAATGGTGGTAACAGTGAAGTATTTAATTTAGGTAATGGTAATGGGTTTTCTGTCAGAGAAGTGATAGAAACGGTTAAGAATGTAACTGGGAAAGATTTTAAAGTAATAGAATGCGATCGCCGACCAGGAGATGCACCAGTTTTGGTAGGAAGTAGTGACAAAGTAAGGAAAGTGTTAGGTTGGTCTCCTAAATATCCAGAGGTGCAAAATATTGTTACCCATGCTTGGCAATGGCATCAAAAAAGACACGGGAATTGAAAGTTAAAAGTCAAAAGTCAAAAGGCAAAAGTAAGAATAATGGTATAGTCGTGGTTACAACTAATCTTTATGATGGAGATTATTTGTCTGTCTTTAGATATAGCTTTGTATCAGAAAGCTGATTTTTTACCCAAATAAAAGTCGTTGTTGCGCTTTAGCTCTCCCAGATATATTTAGGGGGTATCCAGCGCAACTATAAACAAATAAATTTTTGATAATTCAATTGCTACATAGTTTGAATTGAGAAAAATAAAACTAATGGTTATTCCAGATATTCCTGATGGTTGGAAATATGTTATTAGCTCGTTAGTTGGTGGAAGCATCGCGATATTTGTCACTTTCTTAAACAATCGCCATCAACTCAGTAAAGATACCAAGATTTGGGAAAAAGAAAAATTGTGGGAAGGTTATCAAAAGTGTATTTCTAATTTAAACTTAATTGATAGTTTCTGGACGAATTTGAGCGCAGAAAGCGGAGTCAATTATGTTTTGAAAATAGAAGAAAGAGAAAAATTTTTTACCCTATATTCAGAAATACTTCCTTATTTATATTGGATCATATGTAATTCGGGCTTGCTGATTAAATCTAAAAGCATTGACATATAAAGACAAGTGCCTTTTTGGGGTCGAAAAAAGTACCTGTTTTTAAGCTCTTGATGCTCAAAAAGGAGCGTATTTTAGGCAATAGTTGGGCAGAAAAATCATTCTTACAATTCTTACTCCTACCTACTCGCTCATTCCCCTAACTCCTGTCTCCTGTCTCCTGTCTCCTGTCTCCTACCCCACCAAAAAGACTTTCCATATGCAAACCCTAATTATCCAAATCCCCAATCAGAAGAAATAAAAGCATTGAAAGAAATAATCGGGGAAGAGGAAATAAAAACAACATTTCAGATGAAAAAACTAATTTTTTTTAATTTCTAATCCTAAACTTTTAAATCCCATGAAACAAGAGCTTACTAAGTTAATGGTTAATGACTCTAGACTTTCAAAATCATAAGTAATATTTAAAACTTTTTCCACATAATTAATATAGTTTAACTATTAGACATCTCCAATAATCAAAAATAAAATCAATTATCATACATAAATCATCAATTATTTCCCCCTACTCCCTACTCCCTACTCCCTACTCCCTACTCCCTCTTTTGGAGGAGATGTCTGTTGAAAACTATACTTATAAATAGTTATTTTGCTTCTTTTTCTGTGCGTTATAATTTTCCTAACCTAATATCTATGACAGAAGAACGACTGACACAAATACAATTTACTCAACTGGTGGCAGAAGTTGAGCAATTATCTAGACAGCGCGACGAAGAAATTGACCGAGAGCAGATGCAGCAGATTTTACAAGAGCTAAATCTCCCGACTGACTTGGTAGATGAGGCAATGATGCAGTTGCGAAGGCGAGAAGCGTTGGCAGTAGAGCAGAAGCGGAATAAATTGATTACTGTGGGGGTGCTTTCTGGGTTGGTAGTAGTTATAGTTGCTAGTTTCTTATGGTTTCAAACTCAAAAACAAGCATTAAATAATGTCTATGCTAATTCAGGGCAAAGTAAGTTGACATTAGAAACAAATAGTGGTCAAGAAATACTAATTGTGGTTGATAGTCAACAAAATTCAGAAGTATTTTATCGGGTAACTCTACAAGATGCACCAGTAGGAAAAAAACTTTATTTAGGGTGCAACTGGATTGATTCTAATGGTGAAATTAGTCATCAAAATAGTTACCAAACTAAGCAAATTAATAAAGCAGTTTGGCCGACTTATTGTAAGTATAAATTTCATACTGGTTCACCTGTGGGAAATTGGCAGGTGGAGATGTATTTAGGCGATCGCTTTCTCAGTCAAACTGAGTTTACAGTTAAGTAAAATTTTGTGATTAAGTGCAATATCAATTTATTGGTTATTGGGGATATGGTTTCCCACTAGAATTAAATACTATTCTCACCAAGCTAACTGAGGAAAAAAAGACAAAAGTGTTTAATTTTAATCAGGGAATAACTGTTGGTGGAATTAGTTATATTGGTGGGGAATAAATGAAATTAGCTAGGGGTGAGACTTTGATTGCTTCTCTATCTGCCTCTGGTTTATCTGATAGTATTGATGCTTGGGTAAAACAAGAAAATAATCAATTAATTTTAGGTAGGGAACCTTTTGGAAGAGTGCCTTTATATTGGGTGAAAATTGAAAAAGTTATTTGGTTTGCTTCTCAATTAAAGTTATTATTACCTATTATTTATGAGCCATCTATTAGTATTCCCGGATTTTATGGTTATACTTGTTTTTCTTATGTACCGACACCGCTCACTCCAGTAGAGAATATTGTTGCGGTACCAGCAGGAACAGAACAAATTTTTTTGGAGCCAGAAATACAAATTCAACGTCATTATGACTGGCGAGAAAATCTCGTACAAGTTGAAGATAAAAATCATGCAATTACACAGTTACAAACCCTACTTAAAAATGCGATTAATCGGCAAATTATTGACTTAAATTCTGAACCTGTGGGAGTTTTTCTTTCAGGAGGTTTAGATTCTTCAATAGTTGCAGCTTTATTAGTACAAGAGGGAATAAAAGTGCGTGCATATACTCTAGATTTTGGGAAAAATAGTTTTTCAGAATGGGGATATGCAGAAAAAGTTGCTGAACATTTAGATATACCTTTAATGAAAGTATCTGTAACTCCAAAGCTGATAAAAAATGCTTTATTAGATACAGTTAAAGCTTTAGATTTACCTTTTGGTGATGGGGTGACAGTACCTTTATATTTATTATGTCAAACTGCAGCTCAAGAGGTATCTGTAATTTTCAATGGTGAAGGAGGAGATCAATTATTTGGTGGGTGGACGAATAAACCAATTATTGCTGCTGCTGTTTACAATAAACAAGAAAGTTTCATTCAAAAATATTTGCATACTTTTCATAAATTATGGGGTTATGAACAGAAAGTTTTTCAGCCACAAATTTATGAAAGAGTCAAAAATATTTCAGCAGAAAAGTGGGTAGAATTTGCTTTAGATGATACTTTTTGTATGGGATTAATTCATAAATTACGTCGTGCTAGTTTAATTTTAAAGGGGGCACAAAATATTCATCCTAGAGCAACAAATTTGGCATTTGCTAATGGGTTAGTTGTGCGATCGCCTTTTTGTGATTTAGAGCTAACTGAATGGACTTTTCAAATACCAGGAGAATTTAATTTAAAAGGTTCAAATGAAAAATATATATTGAAAAAAGCGGTAGAGTCTTGGTTACCACCGGAAGTTGTTTGGCGAGAAAAAAGAGGGATGGGAGTACCTTTAAGTTATTGGTGTTTAAATGAATTATGGTCAGAAATTAGGCAATGGTTAAACCCAGAAGTTTTACAAGCAGAAGGTAGATTTATTTCGGATATAGCTATTACGATAATTCAAGGAAAATTAGGGGGGCAAATTAGGAATAGACGCGTGGGTGAAATTCTCTGGTTATTAATGATTTGGGAAATTTGGCGAGTAACAATTTTAGGAGAATCTACTATTAGTAATTATGGGTATAATCCTTTATTATTACCGCCTTGGTGGTGGAGGTGGGTTGAGCAGGTTAAAAGTTAAATTTGATCTGATAAAAACTTTAAGTGCTTAGGGAAAATTAATTACTTAATTTTATTCTCTGTAATTTTTACAACATAAACTTTAGAGCTTGAGAGTATGTGTAATTATAGCAGTCGCCATTACTGTATTTGACATATCAAAAACTTAGATATCAGACAACGAAAATTTTTCTTTCTTCCTTTTTCCTTAAATGAATTATGATTAAAAACGAAATTGATATTATAGAAGAATATTTCTACAACCATGATTTACTTGAGAATGAGTACATGAAACAACAGAAATAAGAATATTTAGACCAAATTCAAAAAAGGCAGTTACATCTTAATTTGTGATTTATTCCTAAAAGAAAAAATTAGAAATTCCATAAATTATAAAATTTCCACTTTTTTTCCTCTTTAATATTTATGTTTTTCTTTCCCTGTTCCCTGTTCCCTGTTCCCTGTTCCCTGTGTCGTCACTGTAGCAATATTTTATGAAATTGGTATTAGACCACAGGAATAATGATTTCCCAATTAACCCATATCGAAACTATTTAAAAATTCTTAAATACTTCAAATAAATTAACCAATATAATCCCAGCTATGCAGCTTATTTTACAAAGAGAATAAAAGCTCAAAAGAAGGAATGGAAAGATTGCGAAGCTGTCAGATCTGAAATGATTGTTTACCACAACTATATTCCACTAATTAGAGAAAGATTGGTCAAATCTTTATCATTGGAAACTGATGAATGTGATGTTATAGTTGAGCGTTGTGACAGCTCTAAATATTACCTCGAAGTTTTTTGTATAATGCCAAATTTTCAAGAAGATGAGGATGGAGTAATAAATATTCAGACTCATACACAAAAAGCATTGTCATCGGTCAGACAAAAACTCTTGAATAAGGCTAATAAACAAAGACAATTTTCAACAGAAAGAGAGAATTTTGCAGTTATAGAATTAAACGACAGACGTATAGCTCGTGATTTTACAATTCTGTGTTCTTTACCTGATGGCTACAAAATAAAAATTGATATAGACAAAATGACAAATTTTGATGAAGGTTATGACTGGGAAACTTCAGTCTTTAAATCCCCATAAACTCGTTTTATTAAGGGAGTAATATGGTTTCATTTGGGAAATTACCAGGATAAAAAAATATTGATAAATCCTTTCTATAAATAATCATAAAAAGAGGAGTAATAAATCTCTTTATATAAACTAGACTTGGTATAACGAACTATCACTGCTTGACATACGGATAAATTATAAGCTACTTCTTCAAACCAGATTTAGTATGATTAGTTGATAGTCATATATTAGCCAATGGCATACTCTCTACTGATAACATAGATTATGATCTAGACTGTTACTTGTTCAGTTAACTATGGTAGAAAATATGCCAAATTTTGTGACTCCTTTTTCTCTGAAATTTGCCCACGAATTACTAGAAAATTATGGTTCTCCTCTGTATGTTTATGATGGCGATATTCTGATAAAAACGATAAATCATATTACTGAATCTATTCCCTATCCCCACACAGAATTTCATTTTGCCAGTGTAACTAATGGTAATGTATCTTTATTAAAAATTTTTCAAAGGTATAAATGGGGTCTTCATGCTAATACACCAGGGGATGTTTTTCTGGGATTAAAGGCAGGTTTTTCCCCTGAAAAAATTGTCTATAGTGGCAGTAACTTAAACGCTCAAGAATTTTCACAACTATTAAACTGGAGGGTAACTACTTTTAATTTAGATAGTGTGAGTCAACTACAGTTATTTTGTGACGTATATATAGATAAGTTTGCCAGAGAAATTACGCCAAAATTAGGTTTGAGACTGAATTTACCAGAACTAACGGGAGAAAGTCGAATTGGTGTTCGACCAGAGGAATTTTCCCAGGCAATTCAAATTACAAAGTCAGTGGGTTTAAAGTTGAGTGGTTTACATTTTTATCGAGGTACTGGCACAAATGCTACGAAAGCTTTTACTCAAGTAATTGAACCAATATTAGCAATTGGTAAATTTTTACCAGACTGGGAATATTTAGATTTTGGTGGTGGTTTTGGTTATCCTTATCATCACAATGGGATAGCTTTTAACTGGCAAACTTTTGGTGCGGAGTTAACAGCAGCGATAGAAAAAGTAGGCAGAAAAATTAAATTAATTATTGAACCTGGTCGCGCAGCTATTGCTCGTTCAGGCACAGTATTAACTAAAGTTATTTCTGTCAAATGGCAGGGAGATAAACAAATAGTTGGAGTTGACACAACTGTGGCTAATTTATCTGTGCCATCTGTACATGGAGGTTATCGAGAAATTGTTAGTTTTCGGGAAATAAATAAGTCAGATTTATATTTAACAGATGTTTGTGGCAATACAACCTATTCCCGTGATTATTTGGGTAAAAATTGTCAGTTACCTGCTTTAGAAAAAGGAGATATTTTAGCTATTTTAGATACGGGTGCTTATGGTTATGCAATGTCTTCTCATTTTTTACATAGACCCCGCCCTGCTGAAGTTTTGTTAGAAGAAAGTCAGCATAGATTAATTCGTCAGCGAGAAGATTATAATATTTTATTGAATGGTCAAATTTTTAGTTAAGGAGTAAATAGATGAAATGTGTAAGATGTGGAATGGATAGTAATTTAAAAGAAAGAACAGAAACTGGGGGTAGATGTAAAAATTGTAATCATCCTTTTGTTTTTGACCCACAAGCAGGAAGTAAATTTACAGATATATTTTTCAAGAATTCTATTCAAACTATTTCCTCTGAAAAAACCTTATTTTTTACTACTAAGCAGTTTTGGTATTTCTTAGAGAAACGTTTGACAAAAAAAGGAAATGTTGGTTCAGTTGGATGCTTATTTGTGTTATTTTTTTTATTACCATTTATAAATACTGCTATTTCAGCAATGGAGTTCTATCCTTTAGCACCTATTATAATATTTGTACCCTTAATTTTATACTTTATTTGGGCAAGTCAATCGAAACTATATAGCTCTAAAGAGAGAAGAAGTTTTGCCAGAGCTATACAAATTATTGGAGGATTAATTCTAGTTGCTGTTTTAGTTTGGTTTTTTAAATTCTCCAAAGTAAAAAATATAGATTTTTTATTATTTTTGTTAGGCACTGGATTAGGAATATTCTTAATTTATTTGGGTACGCGACAACTAACTATTCAACATAAAATACCCCAAGCATTTCAGTTTCATCAAAGTCAAATTATACAATGGTTGATACGTTGGCAAGAAATTAATGGTAAGGTGAGAATTTTTTTACGAACTTCCAGAAAAATGAGTGAACCTATAAAAATTAATTCTGAAGTTACAGCTTATAGTTTTGACCGAGTTATTGTGTGTGACACTGCCGAAATTGCTCAATTTTTAATAGCTAATAATTTCCACTTTGAACATAACTGCGCTGTACTCAGTATTGATGGATATCCCCAGAATATTTTTAGTACAGTAATGCAAATGTTAAAACAAAATCCAGATTTAAAAATTTATGCTTTTCATAGTGCTAACCCCCGTGGAGTCAGGATGATAAATGAACTGCGAAATAGTCCTAATTGGTTTGGCGGAAATAATCTAATTATTTATGATTTAGGATTATTGCCACGTCATGTATTTCCTAGTAAGAATATGTGGATTTTAAAGTCAGATGAATCAGCAAGACAAGTGCAACAAATACCTACAGCAGTTAAGTCAACTTTATCAACAGATGAATTAGCATGGTTAGAGGCAGGATTTTATGTAGAATTAGAATCTTTTTCTCCTCGTAAATTACTACAAGTAGTTTCTCAAGGTATTGCTAAAACTCAAGCAGTAGCTAATGGTTATACTTCAACTTCAGATAATAGTTTAGATTCTGGTGATAGTGGTGATGATGGAATAATTTTTATTGGTATTAATAATGATAGTCGAAATGTAGGTTTTTTCGCATCTGATAGTTTTGGTTAATGTAGGTTGGGTTAAGCGAAGCGCAACCCAACAAAAACCTATATCTATCTTATCTATTCTATATATTATATTGGTTTTATCCTGCGGATAAGTTCCGCTAACATTCCTCAACCCAATCTACTAATAACTAATAACTGTTGGGTTTATCCTACGGATAAGCTGGCGCTAACGTTCCTCAACCCAACCTACTAATAACTGTTGGATTTTAGTTGCTCAACCCAACCTAAATAAACTTATTTTTGATTAACTTGTAGCCAAATTTCTAAACTTACTAATAACCATAATTTAATACCATAACGCTTCCAAGTATCCCCACGATAATTTAACCAATCTTTGATTAAATCTTGATTGAAATAGGGAGCGATCGCTGCATTTTTACTTAACAATAAATTCCTAGTTCGACGTTGCCATATTTGTTTAAACCAAAAGTTAACAGGTACCATCATTCCACTTTTTGGACGAGTTAATATTCTCTCTGGTAATAAGTCTGCCACTGCTCGTTTTAATACCGCTTTTTCATCAGCACCAGATAATTTATATTCTGATGGAATTTCTAAACTTAGTTCCACAATTCTTTGGTCAAATAATGGGGAAAGTCCGATTAAACTAGCCGCCCTAGTCATATTATTTACCTTAGTTAAAATATGGTCTGCTCCCTTAAATTTAATATTGAGTAACATCAAACGTTTTAAATAATCAGCATCAGAATTTAAGTCAGATTCAAATATATAAGATTCTGTTTTTATAGCTTGCCAAATCTCCGGTTTTAATAGCTTAGATAAATCTGCAAAACATTTATGAAAAGAACTTAGATAAGACGAAACAATATCTGGCTTTCCTGACTGCAAACCACCATAAATATTATTTAATAACATCGGTTTATTTTTCGGTCCGCCAAAACAAGGGTCCCCACCTTCACCATTTAGAATAACTCCCACATTTTCTGCTGCTAAATTTCCTAAAAGATAATTAGGAACTGTTAACGGATCACCAATAGGATCGTCTAAATTTGCCATAGTAATTGGCAGTTTATTCCACATATCATCCGGTGTAATTTCTAGGATATGATGTTGAGTTTGACAATGTTCAGCAACTAAACTAGAAAATTCTAATTCGTTCGGTAATTCTGCACCAAAATGTATTGAATAAGTATGTACTGGATAATCATGATTTTTTGCTGCTAATGCCACAATACAACTCGAATCTAAACCACCCGATAAATAAGCTCCCACTGGTTGATTATTTGGTAAATATTCAGGAATAATTTTATCTAGAAGAGAACGTAATTTTTGACCATGATATTCTAAAGCTTGATCGGCATCTTTAACTTGTGCTTGTGGTTGCCAATAAGACATTGGTGATGGAATTTTTAAATCATTAGTAAAATGGATGAAACTTCCCGGTCTTAATTCTTTTACTTCCTGCCAAAGAGTACGTTCTCCAGGTACAAAAGCACAACAAAGATAATCCCGTAAAGCAATTAAATCTAACTCATTAGAATGGTAAGAAGAAAGAATTTTTAACCGAGGAGAAATCCAAATAGTTGAGTCAGTAGTCGTGTAATATAAAGTCCGTCCACCCACGCGATCGCGTCCAATCCATAATTCTTTTTCTTCCCTATCCCAAACTGCTAAAGCAAAAATTCCTTCCAACAACAAAAAAGTTTTTTTTCCATAACTTTGCCATAATTCAGCAACTATTTGAGTAACAGTAAGAGAGGTAGAAATATCTAAAAGTTTTTGTAATTGTGGCAGATTAGTTAAACAAATATCACCCACAACAACAAACCTTTCATTAGAGCTAAAAATCGGTTGAACTTGATGAATCAAAAAATGGCGATCGCTCCAAGAAATATCTGCCTTTATCTGGTCTATTTTGCCCCAAGCAATATGCCAATTAGGGGCAACTAAATTTTTATTTGTAGGAATGGATAATTGTTTATTTAATGATAAAAAAGAAAACTTCATATTTACTAATTTAGATAATAATTATTGGGTAGTCCTACATAGTAATGGTAAGATGATTTAAGGATAAGTAATATCATGTCCGGTTAAACAGTTATAAATAAACGACTCATAATTCATAATTTAGAATTCAGAATTTAGAATTTAGCAGGGAAGAAAGAAGAAAAGAAAGAGAAAGTTTTTTGATCACTAATTATCCGGACATGATATAAGTCGGTGAAAAAAAACCAAATTATGTAAATAAATTTTAAGCAGTTTGATTTGAGTAAAATTTAAAACGTTCCGTACTGTAGTTTCCCTTTTTTCCCCTACCCCCATGTGTAAATTTCCTCACTCATATATGTAGGTATATTATCCATATTTACTTATCTTTACATAGTTTGGTTTATTTATGCCAACTTACTTAGAAGCAAAAGTTATTGATGGGAATCATCAATATTAATAAATTTTTAGTATGGATGGTTTTCCTAACCATATCCAATTGAAAATGTGCTCACATTATCATTGCCTAGCAAAGCGGAACAGTGTTCTATCATTAGCTTTATGCTCTCACTTGAAGTTACTCAAAGCCATAAATAATTCTACTTAATTAAATACACAAATTTTCTGTAGCTTGTTGTGATATAATCTGAAGTGCTGAATGTGGGTTAACTAATTTAATTGTAGGAGACATGAAAGTAACTCCAAAACAAATAGAGACTGTTTACAATGAAAGCAATGCCGTTGAACACTACCTATCTAAAAGTCGTCGTGATGGTGTAAAAATTGAGTGGGAAGAACCTTTTTCTTGTTCAGTATTTAAGAGAGCAATTGTATTATGCAACAGAAAGAAAGGAGACAAGCTAAAAGTTCTTGATGTTGGTTCAGGTACAGGTGATGGATACGCTTTACTATCCCAGTTATTATGTGATGATTTCGCCATTGCTGGCAACTACGAGCTAGATTATTTAGGTGTTGATATTAGCAGCCAGATGGTAGAAACTGCCCGTAATATCTATGCCAACCATAGTAACGCTAGGTTTGAGTGTGCAGATATTCGCACCAGCAGTTTGACTGAGCCTTTCGATATTTACCTCTCTTGTGGAGTTCCCTACTCCCATCTTACCCACAAAGAACTTCACCAAGCCCTCAAGATGATCGCTACCAATGTTTGCCAGCATCGCTCCCGGTGTGCTGTGGTGGTGGATGTCTTAGGGCGCTACAGTATTGAGTGGACACCCCAATGGCAAGAAAGCCGTTGGAATTACTCCATGAGTTTTTTTGAGAGTGAAGGGGATGCAGAAGCTACCTGGATGAGCTTTTACTCCCATCACGACTTGCAGGAAATTATGCAGCAAGCTATGGATGAAGTAGGCTGTCCTGTAGAAAGATTTGAGTTTTTTGACCGTTCTATCATGGTAGGTCGTCATACCTCAACGGGACAGTTTAATCCGAAATTACCCCAGTATCGGAACCTAGTTAATAGTTTACTTGATAGTTCAGTGGAGACAGATTTAAGTCAACTGCTATTTTCAGTAGAGTTAGGTTCAGCACCAGAGCATATCTTAGATTTCTTCAGGAAATTTTCTCGTTGGTGGAATACTTTGGTGAGTCAAGCAGCAGCACTTTTGGGTGAGTCTCTAGCAGTGGAGTCTGTGGAATTACCTTCAGAGATTCAAGAATTCCAGGAAAATGTCCAAAAGGAATTGTCCCATATTTCTGACCCAAATTTGTACCGAAAGAAGGTAGAGTTGATGCTGCCTGAAGCGTTACGTTGTTTGGAAGCAACGCAACAACCAGGCTATGGTGTAGGTCATGATTTGTTTGGGGTAATGTGGTTGGATGCCACCAGGCTTTAGGTAAAAACGGCTTTCTTAAATCAGTGTTAACTATAGAAGCATTGACGAATAAAGTTTGTAGCATTTTTAGGTCGGAAAAAGTATCGTATTTTCGCTTGATAAGGCTCAAAAAGTTAGTATTTGAGTAAGATAGAGGCAGAAAAATTAAGGGATAATTTTTCCGAGTCTCTCCTCTACAACTACCTCCAAATCTTGAATCTTAACTACTCCCTACTCTCTACTCCCTGCCTTAGCAAAAAGACTTTTGAGCGCAAACCCTAACTAGATATCTAAAGTGAATGAATGTTTTTTGTGAAGTTCAACAATCAAATATAAAACCAGGAAAAAGAAAAGAGGAACGCCCCTTACATCTCCTGATTTTATCCGCTAAGACGGAAATAGAATTGCAGGAATTGAGGGCAAAGTACATTAGCTATTTAGAGTCTACTACCGACGAAAAATTGGCGGATATTTGTTTTACTGCCAATATAAGCTGTAAGTGCCTGAAGTATCGCTTGGCAGTTATCGCCTCCTCAGTGGCACAGATGCGGGAAAAATTAATGGCACCTGACTCAGAGAGTATGGGGGTTGTTGAAAACCAGGAAAACAAGAGCAAGATTGCCTTTCTCTTTACCTCTCAGGGCTATCAGTATGTAGGTATGGGTCGCCAACTCTACCAAACTCAACCGACTTTCCGACAAGCACTCGATCGCTGTAACAACATTCTTAGTCCATACTTAGAAAAGCCGTTATTGGAAATTCTCTATCCTCCAGAAGAAATAGAAGAGTCAACCCAATATCTGCTTGATGAAACAGCTTATACCCAACCAGCATTGTTTGCAGTACAGTATGCTATGTTTGAACTATGGAAATCTTGGGGAATTAAACCAGATGTAATGATGGGGTATAGTGTAGGGGAATATGCTGCTGCTTGTGTTGCTGGAGTTTTTAGTCTGGAAAATGTTTTGAAAGTGATTGCCGAACGCAGTCGGCTGATGGCAGAATTACCAAAGGATGGTAAGATCGTGGCAGTAAAAGCATCAGAACAAGAAGTTCGCACAATTATTGGTTCCCAGCCTTGTCCTATTTGGATTAGCGCCATCAACGGCCCCAAAAATGTCGCTATTGCTGGCAAAATCGAGGATGTGGGCGCAGTGTCTACGGCAGTAGAAGCACAGGGACTTGAAATTAAAAAACTAAATGCTTCTGTTGCTTTCCATTCGCCCTTGATGAAACCTATGTTAGGTGAGTTTAAGCAGGCGCTCCGAGAAATAAGTTTTTCTCCACCCCAAATTAAGCTAGTTTCTAGTATGACGGGGAAAGTAGTAATAAAGGAAGTGACTTCTCCAGATTATTGGTGTCGTCAGATTATCGAACCAGTGGAGTTTTTAGCTGGCATGAATAGTCTAAAAAGGGAGGGAATTGAGATTTTCGTAGAAATAGGGCCAAAACCAACTTTACTACGAAGAGGTTGCCAGTGTCTACCAGATGCTGAGTACTTATGGCTGCCAAGTTTGTCTCCAACTGAAATAGACTGGCAACAAATGTTAACCAGCACTGCTGCACTTTATCTTCGTGGCATCCCGGTAGATTGGGTGGGTTTTGACCGCGATTATAACCGTTCTTTCCTACCTATACCAAGTTATCACAGCAACTAAATCACTGAATTATCTGAAATTATGACTTTTTTAGTAACTAATGATGATGGGATTGATGCTCCCGGTATTCAAGCCTTACACAAAGCATTGTTTCAAGTAACCACTGATCCGATTGTAGTTGTTGCTCCTAAAGAGCACCAGTCTGGCTGTGGTCATCGGGTTAATATTCGCACCGTTATTCCTGTAGAATGGCGCTCCGACACTGAGGTGAGTGTAGACAGTACCCCAGCAGATTGTGTTCGTCTGGGCATCAACTATCTCTATGACGATATCCATTTTGTCGTTTCTGGAATTAATGGTGGTTGTAATCTAGGTTCAGATATTTATCCTTCAGGAACCATAGCTGCTGCTAGGGAAGCCACCCAACATAGGATTCCTGCCATTGCCTTTTCTCATTTTAAACGCACTGACTGGGAGTTAGACTGGGAGCGAGCCACCCAATGGACAGTGCGGGTGTTGCAGGAATTACTAACTCAAACCGTCGATCCTGGGACATTATGGAGTGTTAATTTTCCCCACCTAGAGCCGGGATCGCCAGAGCCAGAGATTGTCTTCTGTTCCCTGTGTACCCGTCCCCTACTCACGGAATTTGTGAAGCAAGAGAATGGGTATCTTTATGTGGGAGACGATATCAACCGCAAGTCTGATTCCGGTACAGATGTTGATGTGTGTTTGTCAGGGAACATTGCGATCGCCAAATACTGTTTATGGTAAAAAATATTTATTCTCAGTTCACACTTAAAGTTGCCACAGTAACTGTAATTAATCCATCCGATAAACTAATTCCTATTTTGGTTTTGTGTCCATCTCAGAATGAAAAACAGTTATTTTATCGTGCTGAATTTTCTGATTATTGTTTTCATTGCCTAGAATATTCCTGTTTACAAACTACCCCACCGAAAATCAAAGATCGAGTAGATTTAGTAGCTTTTTGCCAAGATGCGATAGCTTATGCCCAAGCACATCAAATTGTGGCTATTTACTATAGTTTTGATATTGCCAATTTGGTAGCAGCAATAGTTTGTGAAAAGCTTAATTTATTTGGTCCTCGTTTTGAAAGTGTGGTGCAATGTTTTCATAAATTTTATGCCCGTAAAATTGATTCCTATGCCCCTGGTTACTCTGTTGTGCAATGGGAAAATGAAGGGAAATTGACAATTGATGAGCAGATTTTAACTAAACTGAAGTTTCCCCTATTTGTGAAGCCAGTTTGCTCCAGTTACGGTATGTTTTGTGGGAAGATAAATAAACCAGAACAGTTACCAGAATTATGCAACAATCTTGCCAAGAATTATCAACCTTGGTGGCAAATGTATCAGGTTTTGTTCCAAGAATTTATTGATAGCAGAAAATACCCTCTAGCTACAACATCTCAAGTTCCCCTTTTAGTGGAAGAGATGGTTTCTGGTCAACCTTTAACCTGTGATGGTTTTGTCTATCAAGGACAGGTTCATTTTGTCGGTTTAGTGGACACATTGGAAGCCGAAGATGGCTCAGTTGATTGTTATATTTTTCCTGCTCAAGTTAGTTGTAAACAACAGCAAAATATTTACGCTCGGGTGACTAATTTTATTCAAGATAGTGGTTTAGATAACAGCTTTTTCAGTGCAGAATTTTGGCTTCAAGGGCAAGATACCCCGATCTTAATTGAAATAAATGCCCGCATGAGTGCAACCTTTGGCTTTCTATATCAGCAGAGTCTGAATTTTAATTTACCCAAAGCTGCCCTGAAATTAGCTCAGGGAATTTGTCCCCAAGCTCCTCAACACCGATCAGAAGAAGAAATAATCACCACTTGTCGTCTGTATATTTCCACTCGTAAAAGTGGTCTTGCCTCAACACTGTTTGATTTTAACCTTGCTCAACAAACTCTTGATTGCTCACAATTGATTACTTTTAATTGTGAACCAGGAGAACAAATTCAAGACACTCACTATCATCCTACTCCCCTCGCAGAACTCAACCTTGTGGGTGCTAACCGAGCTGCTCTACAATTTTACGGGGAACACCTACGCAATGCCTTACTCTTAGAAAGACGCTCCCCAACCTATCAAGTTTCTGTTGTGCAAGACTGTCCTCTTCAAGGAGGTGAGGGACTTTGCTACGATGGGGAAACTAATCAACTATTTTGCTTAGACTACGGTAACCCTCAGCTAATTAAATTGTGCTTAACCACCTGCCAGGTGCAGAGATTTCCCTTACCTGGTTTGTGTTACGGTGTCGCAGTATTGACAAAAGGTACGTTGGTGTTGTCTGGAGAGTTGGGGCTAGTGCAATTTAATCTCCATACCCAGAAAATAACACCAATAATCGAAACCTATCAGGGTAAAAAGTTAGTTAGTAATGATGTAATTATCGACACAACAGGAAACATCTGGTTTAACACCATTAATGAGGATACCACAGGTATTAAGGACAAAGGAAAACTGCTAAAGTGCAATCCCCAAGGACAAATCCAGGAAATGTTTGCGGGACTAAGCTATGCTAATGGTATGGGATTATCCCCAGATGGGCGATCGCTCTACGTTGTAGATAGCTTGGAACGGTCGATTCACGTTTTCGTTGTTAATGGTGATTGTTCTGAGTTTTACCACGATCGCCAATTTATCGTTTCCCAGGAGCATGAAGGAGTACCTGATGGATTAGCTGTAGATCGTGCAGGTTATCTTTGGGTTACATTTTGGTTTGGTGGTAAGGTAGTTTGTATTGATCCGCGATCGCAAGCAAGAGTCAGAGAGATTATTCTACCTGTGATGAATATTAGTAGCGTGACAATTGTTGACTCCAAATGCAATTGCCCTGCCGACTCACCTTGGAAATTGTTTGCTTGCTCATCCATAGTTCCTTGGTTAGGGGGGAAATTATTAGCACCTTGGTACGTAGATGATTTGGTAGTCGAACAACGAGGATATCTTTTTGAACTTCGCGAGAGTGAAAAAATCGGGGGAGATAACAATATATGGTAAGATAAACAAATGTCTAATTACTCCGATGAAGATAAATTACTAATAATGTACCAGGTTTCTAATATATTTTTCTGGTTTCTTTGGCGCTTTTTATATATCAATAAATTTCGGAGGCCGACTTGCTTGAAAAGTGAGTATTTTTCGGGTAGCAAAAGCCGAAAAATCACTCTTACTATTGTTTGGGCCACTGACTCTGTAATTCCCATTTATTCTACCTCCTAACTACTGCCTACTGTCTACCCTCGCAAAAAGACTTTCCATACGCAAACCCTAATCAACAACTACCTCTTCTTTGAAAGGAGAGGATTGACTCAAAGGAAAATTTTTCCTTCTGCCCTCTGTGTTCAACTCCCGCTACCTTCGTTTATTAATTTTTAATTAGGGCTTGCTGATTAATTCTCAAAGCATTGACTGATATTGGTTGTAGCATTTTTTTGTCGAAAAAAGTGCCAGCTTTTCAGTGGCAAGAGCTGCATAAAGCTAGTATTTTGGGATGATTATGGCAGAAAAATTGAGGGACAACTTTTCCGACTACCTACTCTATAATTCCCATTTCTCCTGACTCCTGACTCCTTCCTTCACTCATAAGACTTTCTCAGCAAACCCTAATTATTCATTATTAATTATTCGGTAAAGTAGTCTTTTACTGCACTTTTTACTTTTTATATTCCCCAAAACCTATAATTTTGTAGCTCATGCTTTTTGGGAATTGCTATAATCTAAAAATACAGCATATTTTAAACTAATGTGGTACAACTGACGGGGTCAATATTTTGTGCTTGTTCACTACCCTAATTCCCATCTTTCCTACTCCCTAAAAATCAATATATGTACCTCTTAACGAAGTCAGAAGTCAGAAGTTAACCCACCCCTAACCCAACCCACCCCCGCTCCTCCCAGGAGGGGAGCCAGGAGGGGAAGTAGGGGATGCGTGAGCAACTCTCCAAAAATATTGCGCCTTAAAAGGCGGGGTTTTAGACCCACATTATTTTGATAACTTCGGAAACTGCTGTATGTAGATAAAATTGAGTCTAATAGACATCTCCAAAAAATCAAAATAAAATCAATTATTATCCATAAATTATCAATTATTTATCCCTATTCCCTATTACCTATTCCCTCTATTTTAAAGACTATGGCATCTATAAATCAAGATTTCTCGATCGAGAATACTAGAAAAAATTCCCTGCGCAACGTTTTTATTGTACCTTTTGTTTGACAAATATTAACAACATTTGCATTAATTGGTTATCTTTCTTTTAGAAATGGAGAAAAAGCAGTTAATCGATTAGCAAGTCAATGGGAACATGAAGTTACAAACCGTGTTGAAGACCACCTAAATCATTGTCTAGAATACCCTCATATTATTGTTCAAAGTAATATCAATGCTATTCAACTCGAACAACTAAATACCACCAATATTGATACTTTAGCCTTTCATTTCATTAAACAAATTCAATTGTATAAATTTGTTTCTGCTATTTATTTTGCAGGTGACTATGAAAATGGAGAATATGCTCAAGGCAGACGAAATATAGATGGTACTCTAAATATAAAAGTATTTGAAGATTTTCCCAATCGTGTCGATTATCTCGTAAATAAAGAAGGTCAGCGTATTAAAAAGCTGCAAAGTGTAGTAGTAATTATGACAGTACGTTTAGTTACCGCACCTATACTCAAACTTAATTGTGCTGCCAAAAAAATTACTCAAGGTAAATGGGAAACTCAACTCCACATTAACCGTAACGATGAAGTGGGAGAACTGACTCACTCTTTTAATTGTATGGCAAACCAACTGAAAAATTCCTTTAAATCTCTAGAAGCAAACAACGAACAACTCAAGCAACTCGATCGCCTCAAAGACGAATTTTTAGCCAACACTTCTCACGAACTACGAACCCCCCTCAATGGTATTATCGGTATCGGTGAATTTCTTTTAGAAAGCAATACAGAAAAATTGAATTCAGTCACCACTGGCAACTTAACGATTTAAATATTGGGGGTGGGGAGTGTGGGGAGGTGGAGAAAGTGTGGATAGAATTATAAACATATACTGTATAACCAGATTCTATATAATTTATCTTTCTCCTAATCATAAATTTATTCAGCAACGCCCCAAAACTTAATATTATATCATGTCCGGTAGCATCGGTATTGTAAGCGTGAAGGTAAGGAAGAGGGAAGAAGGCTTAAAAGCTGGAAAAAAGGCTTAAAAGCTGGAAAAAACGTAAATTTCCTGTAGATATTCACCCTTGATTTTACACAAACGATACCAACGGACATGATATTAAAGGTGCGTGATGGCTCAACTATGAGTCTATTATCGTCACACACCTTACTTATATCATGTTCCCCTCCGGGGGAGCTACGAATTGCGGATAATCAGTTATAATAAACCTTCTGCCTTCTAACCTTGCTCTTTCCCTTCAGCATAGCTGCCCTCTGCCTTCTGCCTTTGGTCCACAGATATTATAAGTATTCAACCGAACATGATATTATACTGCTTGAAACTTGTTGCAGATATAGCCTATGTCCGCTAAAATCCTTTTAAAGTTTTCAGGGCAAACTTTTGCACTTGCTCATCTGAGTCATTTTCGGCTCGATCGCTCAATATCTGGAGAATCTGAGTATTCTCTTGATATTGTTCGAGAATTGCCTCTAAAGCAGTTTGGCGCGGGTTATCTTCCCACTCCTCCTGGCGTACAAATGGATCGGAGTATGTGCGAGTGCAGAAAAATTCAAACATTCCTGGTTCATCATGCCAACCTAAAGCTAACTGCTGTATTGCTGAACGTCGTACATAAAAATTCTCATCAGACTCAGCTAGTTTTTTGAGCATAATAACCGCAAAAGGATCGTTTTTTCCCAGCATAGCAAATAATTCTAAAGCAGTTTGTCGCACATAAAAACTACGATCGCTCATAGCTACTTGTTTGATAATTTCTATTACCTCAGGGTCATATTGCCAACAAATACCTAACTCAACCACTGCTGTTTGCCGGACGCACACATCCTCGTCAGAAATAGCTAATTTTTTAAATAACGCTAATGTCTCAGGGTTATGCTTCCAACCGAGAGCTAATTGCTGCATTGCTGCTTGTCGTACTTCTCGTTCATCTGTAGACTCTACCCTTTGTTTGAGAATAGTAAAAGTATCAGGGTCATCTTTCCAACCAAGAGCTAATTGTTGCATTGCTAGCTGTTGTAAATCTGGACATTGAGCTGATACAGCCAGCTTTTTGAGAGCAGACATGGTCTCAGGGTCATCCTTCCAAGTAGTAGCTAATTGTAGTACTGCTGACTGTTGTAGCTGTGAACAATTGCCAGACACAACCAGTTGTTTGATAATATTTAGAGTGTCGGGATCGTCTTTCCAATCTGTAGCTAACTGTTCCATTGTTGCCTGTTGCACATAAGAACACGGATCGTCAACTGCTTGTTGTTTGAGCCAAGCTAAGATATTAGGATCGTCCTTACCATCATTGCCTAGTTTAACGACTGCTGCTACTCGCACATCTGAACATCCGTCAGATACAGCAATTTGTTGCAGAGTTGCCAAAGTATCACCGTCATTTTTCCAAGTAGTAGCTAACAATTCCATTGCTGCTATGCGTACTTCTGAAAATTTATCGGATAATGCTGCTTGTTTAATTGTAGCGATCGCCTCTGGGTGATCTTTCCAACCTGTGACCAACATCTCCATTGCTGCAATTTGTACATCGTGGCGATCGTCAGACAAAGCAACTTTTTTGACTACTTCAAAAGTCTCAGGATCGTCATGCCAAGCAGTAGCTAGTTGTTCAACTGCTAACTTCCTAGCGTGCCAACAATCATCTTGGAAAACGACTTGTTTGAGAATACTCAAAGTATCAGGGTCATCTTTCCAACCGATAGATAATTCTCGTATTGCAGCCACTCGTGCATCAGAGTTAGACAGAGCCAATTTTTTCAGGAGAGCTAAAACACTAGGGTCATCTTTCCACCCAACAGTTAATTGTGCTACTGCTATCTCTCCCACTACCCAGCACTCAGGAGACTCAGCCTGCTGTTTGAGAAAAGTCAACACATCTGGGTCATGTTGCCAAAATGCACCCAACTGTACTACTGCCAGTTCTCGCATCCGCCAACATTCATCTGACTGCACAACCTGTTTCAGAATAGCTACTGTATCAGAGTCTTTTTGCCAGTTTTCGATTAAATAGCCCATTGCTGCTTTTCGCACTTCTGAAGCTGTGTCTGATATAGCCAACTTTTTCATAATAGCTACTGTATCAGAATTTTCCTTCCAATCTGTTACTAACTGTTCCACTGCTGCAAGTCGGACATGAGAACACTGGTCAAATTCTGCCAGTTGTTTGAGGGTTAATAGCGTATCTGGATCGCTTCCCAAATTTTCTGCTAGTTGACTCATCGCAGCTCGTCTTACCTCTGAAGCTTGAGCAGACAAAGCCAATTGTTTCAGAATAGTTCCAGTATCGATGTCATCTTTTGCCAGTTTAGCTAACTTGAATACTGCTTCTGAAGCCACATAAGGGCTTGGATCAGACATTGCCATTCCTTTGAGCCAAGCTAAAGTCTTGCGGTCGTACTTCCCATCTTGATTTAATTTTTCTATGATGGTTAAACGTACTCCCCAATGTTTATCTGATTCTGCTCTTTGTCTTAGCCAGGTGAGAGTATCTATATCTTGCCAACCTTCAGCTAAAAGTTCTACTGCTGTTTCCCGCAAAGCTTCATCAACATCGGATACAGCTCGTTGTTTCAAAAATGCTAGGGTATCTGGCTCATTTTGCCAGTTTTGGGCTAACTGTTTTAATGCTGCATAACGTACATTTGAGGAACGATATTGATCTGCCAAAATCAGTTGTTTCAGGAAAGCGATCGTATTTGGATCGTCATGCCAACCTGTAGTTAATTGGGTAAGTATGGCTTCTTGTACCCACCAATATTCATTGTTAGATACTACAAATTGTTTAAGAAAAGGTAAAATATTAGGATCGTTTTGCCTGCCTTGGACAAGATATTCTGTTGCAGCTCTCCGCACATCTGGACATCCATCGGATATAGCTAATTGTTTAAGAATAGCTACAGTATCCGGGTGATTTTTCCATTCTATGGCTAGCTTTTCCAATGCTGCTATTCGCTGTTCTGGGTCTTCGTCAAACACCACTTGACGTTTGAGGGAAGATAAAGTGTGAGAGTCATTTTTGAGCATTATCATAATGGCCTATTGTAAGTTAATAGTTTTTTTAGCTTTACGTTTAACTTGGATATTTGTAGGGAAAGTTTCACAAACTGAGTCTATTATAAGTTAAATTAAATAAATAGAATTGCATCCTCAATAGATTTTATATAGATTAATAGTTGTATAGGTATGTGTAGACTAATTCCTGAATTCTCGAATTTCAGGAATATATGTCCAGCTAGTTGCCTATACATCAATTTCGCCTATAGGTTAAACAGGAAAGATATTACTTAGTATTAATAAATATCTCTAGAAAATAGGTAGTAAGGAGTAGGGAGTATGCGGAAATAATTAATAATTTATTTACGAAAATTAATTTTATTTTTTATAATTGGATATTTCTAAATAATGACATCATGAAATCTACAAGTAAGTGATACCTATCACTCCTTGAAAAATCAAAATATAAGTATCGTATGCTATTCTTTGAATAATGGCAGAAGTGCGATCGCAGCTCTAAGGCAGAGGATACATCTACTCACGACGCTGTAGGCGATAACACTTTTAGGACTTACGCAGTATAATATATTTTCATCATTGTTACCCACAGGGCAGCAACCTCAAATCCCAGTTTTTCCTACTTTATGTGTAAGTCCTGACTTTGTTTTTGAGTTATAAATTCTTAATTTTTTGGCTTTCCTAATGTGAATCTAGGGTTGTTTCAAAAATCTTTAATTTATTAGGACGTATGCATTCAGCCGTCAGCTATCAGCTATCAGTTATTGCTTTTAGTTTACGATCAAAGCTTTATTAATTGTATCCCCACAAAAGTTAGTTCCCTTGACCTTAAAGTTAGTTGTTAATTTAAACACTGTTCTTAAAGAGAAAGTCTTTTTGCTGATAGCTGACTGCTAATAGCTGTTTGCGCAGCATTCCGTAGGAAATGCTTACATTAGGACTATTCATAATAGTATGTTACTTTTTTTATACTAAAAGTTATTTTAATTAATAATTAACAGTTGAAATAAATATTATTTAGCCTAAATTTTCTCTAAAATATTAATATAAATCTTGAAATATAACCATGCGAGAACTTTATCCACCCATTCAACCCTATCAAAGAGGCAATCTCAAAGTTTCCGATATTCACACTATTTATTATGAAGAATGTGGCAACCCCCAAGGTAAACCAGTAGTCTTTTTACATGGTGGACCAGGTGGTGGAATGATACCTCTTTATCGTCAATATTTTGACCCCAAAAAATGGCGAATTATACTATTTGACCAACGAGGTTGTGGCCGTAGTACTCCCCATGCTGAACTATCTCAAAATACTACCTGGGATTTAGTCAGTGATATAGAAAAACTACGAGTTCATCTCAGTATTGAAAAATGGGTGGTGTTTGGAGGTAGTTGGGGAAGTACTCTAGCATTAGCTTATAGTCAAACTCATCCAGAAAATTGCATAGGCTTAATTTTACGAGGTATTTTTATGGTGCGCCCGAAAGAAATTTCTTGGTTTTATCAAGAGGGTGCAAGTAATATTTTTCCTGATGCTTGGGAGGAATATTTAAAACCTATTCCTATAGAAGAAAGAGGTGATTTAGTTAAGGCTTATTACCAAAGATTAACCAGTACTGATGAAAAAGTTCAATTAGAAGCAGCACGCGCTTGGTCAATTTGGGAAGGAAGTACCAGTAAATTAATTCCAAATTCAAACGTATCACAACAGTTTGGGGATAGTTATTTTGCTTTAGCTTTTGCTAGAATAGAATGTCATTATTTTATTAACAAATGTTTTTTTGAACATGAAGAACAGTTATTAAAAAATGTCTATAAAATTCGGCATATCCCAGGAGTAATCGTACAAGGAAGATATGATATTGTTTGTCCGATGGTATCAGCTTGGGAGTTACATCAAGCTTGGCCGGAAGCTGAATTTATCGTAGTGCCAGATGCAGGACATTCAGTTTCTGAACCAGGAATTATAAATGCTCTAATTAAGGCAACTGATAAGTTGGCAATTCTATAAAAAAACAGAGGTATTTTACTTGATAATTGTCAGTATTTATCCTTGTTAAACTCTAAAGGTGTTAGGTTTTAAGTAGCAGGGTAAGCTGTTTTCACCTAAAGCCTAAAGCCTTCTTCAATATAACTTTCAATAATTCAAATCATTGCTGAAAATTCCTACTTTTATGTAACCATTCAGCATTTAATATATTTTTTCCATATCACTATTAAACGGATATTATATTAAACACAGAAATCATTCTAAACAAAACCACCAAATACTGCAAATTTATAATATTTCCAAGGAACAGCTACAGGTATAAAATTAGCTGTTGTTAACATCTCCAAATGGGCAGACAAACTAGCTAATTGGTCTTGATTAGAATAACCATAAGAATTGCTAGTACCCATTTTGGCATGAACTTCTGTTAAAGTAGTTCCTTGACTTATTGCCCACTCCTGCTGTATATGTTTAAACACCTCTGCTAATTCTGTAGTTGCAGGCAAAACAGGATCGGCATTCCAAAAACAACCTCCATAATTTAAGCTTTTTCTAATCTTTTGAAATAATTTTAATTTCATACTATCGCTCAGATGATGAATAGCGAGAGATGATACACAAGCATTAAAACCATCACCAATAGGGGATGATAAATCAGCGTTATTTGCCCACTCACCAAAATCCATTTCTATTTCAGTCCATCTATCTGTATACCCAGCAGCATCAATCTTAAGTTTGGGCAAATTCTAGCATCCGTGGAGAATAATCCACCGCTACTATCTGTGCGTTAGGATATTTATGTAATAGCTTTAAACTTAGTTCCCCAGTACCACAACCAAGTTCCAAAATGCGATCGCTATTTTTTTGCACACAACGCACTATGACATCCAACATTTCATCATATCGTGGTAATAAATGTCGAATACCTGTGTCAAAATTAACAGGATGACTGAATACTTCTCCTGGAAAAATATTTTGCTTTTCTAAAGGTAAATCTTGAGAATCGAAAAAATTTCTCAAATTGCTTTCTGGATTAAGATTTTTCATCAGGATTAATTCAGCTGATCTTGTTGGTTTTACTCAACTCTCAGAAAAAATTCTACCGGAAGATTTGGTAATATTGCTCAATAAAATTTTTTCAGAATTTGATAAGTTGAGCGATCGCCACGGGTTAGAAAAAATTAAAACTATCGGAGATGCTTACATGGTTGCTAGTGGTCTACCTACTCCACGAGCAGACCATGCCAAAGCTGCTGCAGAAATGGCTCTTGATATGCAACAAGAAATCAGCAAATTTAATTTACAGCATAATTTTGAACTCTGTATCCGCATTGGCATTAACACCGGACCTGTTGTTGCTGGGGTCATTGGCACGAAAAAGTATATTTACGACCTCTGGGGTGATGCAGTGAATACTGCCAGTCGCATGGAATCTCATGGAATTCCCGGTACGATTCAAGTTTCGACAAAAACTTACGATCTCTTACATAATCAGTATATTTTTAAGGAACGCGGTTCCATAGTAGTTAAAGGTAAGGGTGAAATGAAAACTTATTTATTGATTGGCAGAAAAGTATAGATAGAAAAAAAGAAATCAGGAATAAGGATTAAAAGAAAAATAAGACATCTAATTAAATTCCCATCGCCACTGAACATCAGAGAAAATATAAGTTGCTTCAGTTCACAGGGATGGTCTCTTGAGTATCCGTAATATCATGTCCGTTTAATTAGTTATAATAAAGTTCTTATATCATGTTCGGATAATCAGTTATAATAAACCTTCTGCCTTCTAA
The DNA here is from genome assembly GCF_003838195.1 of Okeania hirsuta. Lineage (GTDB taxonomy): Bacteria > Cyanobacteriota > Cyanobacteriia > Cyanobacteriales > Microcoleaceae > Okeania > Okeania hirsuta. The sequence continues at coordinate 5,398 of NZ_RCBY01000061.1, read as the reverse complement.
CCTTGCTCTTTCCCTTCAGCATAGCTGCCCTCTGCCTTCTGCCTTTGGTCCACAGATATTATAAGTATTCAACCGAACATGATATTAGGTGGTAGGTCGTAGGTGTAAATTCAAGTGAGAATACTGGAAACAGAGCAGAAATTTGGGATATTCCTTCAAGATCGCTTCAACAGAACATTTTTATTATACTTAATCATCCGGACATGGTATAAGCACTTTAGTAAGTGAATTGGTTATTTTTCTTCAACAGTTTCATGCTGGATATATAGCAGTCACTATTACTGTATTTGACTTATGAAATAGCTACAAACTTGGGAATATCAATAATCAAACTTCTTCTTTCTTCCTTCTGCTATATTTGTTATGTTGATGAAAAAAGAACCTCAATTTATCAAAATTAGAGTTTAGGAGGACACCCCAAACTATCGCGGGTAGCTACTCCTGTAATAGGATTAATTCCTGAAGCATTTTTACACATTAATTTTACCTGATAGCGGTCTACTATTGCTCGAGAAAAATCTGCCCCTGTCACCACTGCATTACTGAAGGTGCTACTACTCAACATAGCATCTGTAAAAATAGCATTAGTTAAGTCAGTTTGATCGAAAGTGACTCGATCTGCAAAAGTATCAGTAAAATCTGTTTCACTTAAGTTTGCCCGAAAAAAGTCTCCCTTAGTAATAATTGTTCGTTGCATATTTGCCCCTTGAAAATTTGCACCCCGCATTTCTGCACCAGCAAAGGAAGTACCTTGCAAATCTTTATTAGAAAAATCTCGATAGTTTAAATCTGTAAGAGTATAGTTTACAGTATTTTCCTGTGCTTGAGCTAAATCAATATGAATTGGTAAAATACCTACGACAGCCAATATTAATACCAATACTAAAAATCCTGTTTTCACCACTACAATAACTGCTCCCAAAGTTGAGTATAACTAAATAATAAATATACCAAATTAGAGACCATCTTAACGAAGTCAGAAGCCAGAAGTTAGAAGTCAGATAAAGTCGCTGTGGGTAGGGCGACCTACAGAAATTATTTTTGTCATGGGGATAGATGAGCAACCCTCCAAAAATATTTCGCCAAAGCGGGGTGGTACGACCCAATTATAGCGCTACGCGCAAGGCAACAGGCAACAGGCAATAGGCAACAGGCGAATACAAAAGGGTTTCAGCTTTTATTTATGTCAAACACCTTAATGTGTAGTGCTATATTTTGATAAAAATAAAAAATTTGGGTGTTGCACAATAGAGAATGATATTCTAGAATTTTCTAGACAGATGGACTGTCCTGATTGTCAAAGTCATAAAGTAGTGAAAAATGGTCATCGTCAGGGCAAACAGAGTTATCTGTGCCCTAACTGTGGCCGTCAATGCGCGAGAAAGCCCCTGTCCTGCGGGTTATAGTTCTGATCTTAAAGAGCTTTGTGTGAAAATGTCCCTATTTGCCATGGGATTGGGAGCCATTGAGAGAGTGACTGGTATTTCCCATAACACAGTGCTCAACTGGGTACGACTTGCACCAAGCACAGATTCCCGATAGTAACTATGAAATACCTCAAACAGCTCACGCTAGATGAACTACAAACTTTTATTGGCTCAAAAAAAACCAAATTTGGGTCTGGAGAGTAGTCAACAGCAAAATGCCAGGAATTCTGAAGTTTGTACGGGGGCGCTCGCTCGTTAGTTACCTTCACTATATTGTGGCAGATGATTCACGCCTGGGCCGGTTTTCTTGAGATTACAGATGGATATCAGGTTGATCCCTGTTTAATCGACGATTGCGTTCGCGAAGTTCGGTGCGGAGCACGCTTCACCTAGTAAGCACCCGCAGCGATGACCAGAGTAGAAGGAGAAAACTGCCGTCATTGACACTACGCACGCTAGGTTACATCGTAAAACTTTGTGTTATTCCAAGTCCATTGATTATGTTTTACAGATCAATTCACCTGCTGATCTATTGTTTGAAACATCGTCAAGTTCCTCAATTCTCATAATCATTCGTCACTGTGCAACGCCACTTTGACACTCATCATTGATTTTTTTATTTTCCTACCTTAAATACCTCTTCATGACCATCTTTAGCTTTTTTTTACATAGCTTTTTTTTACAAACAGTCTCTTAGATTTTTGTTAAATGCTCAATTTGATATGAAGAAAAAAAACCTTATAACAACGGAGATACTTTATAATCATAAGTAAAACTTATAGTAGATTTCCAGAAATCAGAAAGGCTTGTTTTCATCGAATCTTCACAAAACTCAGCCAGGACTCTAACGGTACTTTGATATTTGTATGCAGTGAAAATGGCTTCAAACCCAATAGGGGCAAGGGTAATTTCAGTTATCAGTTATTAGTTATCAGTACCTCTGCAATAAGGAGGCTTGAAATATAGAATATTCTCTTTTTTATTCCCTTAAAAGAGGAGGCTTCAGACCACAATTTCTCGGTAATATATGAACAGGCTAAAAATGGCTCAAACCTAGATATATCAACAAACATCCTGATTAGATGTAAAACCTTTACTGTATAAGCTTTTGATGCTATTTTGAACTGATTTTTTGTTAAAATTTCTATATTATACTAATCTTTGCCTTCTATAGCTACAATATTTTTCATAACTTCTGAGATTAACTGTATCAAAAGTATTATGAGATTTATTAACCCAAAAGTCGATTATGCCTTTAAAAAAATATTTGGATCGGAACAAAGCAAAGAGATTTTAATTAGCTTTCTGAATGCGATTATTTATGAAGGAGAGAAAGTAATTGAATCTTTGACAATTGTCAATCCTTATAATCCCGGTCAGATAATATCATTAAAGGAGACTTATTTAGATATAAAAGCAGTTTTAAGAGATGGCTCTCTGGTAGTAATTGAAATGTAAGTGGCGCGAATGACTGCTTTTAGCAAACGGGTAGCTTATAACCTAGCTAAAGCTTATGCCAATCAATTAGAAAAAGGAGAAGATTATCCTCTATTAAATCCAGCAATTGCGGTGACTATTACTGATTTTATTCTGTTTAATAATACTGAGGGTGTGATTAATAAATTTGTGTTTCAAGAGGAAATCAAAAAGTTTGAATGCCTGGAGCGAGAATTGCGGTTAATTTTTGTAGAATTACCAAAGTTTAAGAGAACTTTGTCAGAGTTGAATAGTTTGACTGATAAGTTGATTTATTTTTTGAAAGAGGCAGCTACTTTGCATGAAATACCAGAAAATTTGGGAGAAGTATCAGAGATAGAAATGGCTTTAAATATTGCCAATAAAATTAATATGACGGCAGAAGAACTAGATATAGTTGACCGTCGGGGAATAACCTTGCAAGATTAAAGAGGGCGAATAATTTATGCGGTAGAACAAGGACGACTTAATCAAACAATAGTCTTAATCATGCGTCAACTGAAAAAGTGTTTTGGAGAAATTTCAGTAACTATAAGTAGTCAAGTGGAAGATTTATCCATTGAAAATTTAGAAAGTTTAGGAGAAGATTTTTTAGACTTCAAAAGTCTGGAAGATTTATTGAGTTGGTTAGAGAAACGTTAGTTGTTTTAATAAGTTAGGTGATCGCTTCCTACAATGGCCTTATATTTTGAGGAGGCGATCGCTCTTAATATTAGTAATCCTTTAATAAGTGCTTTATCAAAAGTATTTTTCTTCTGTAATTAAGGATTAAATAATTTCTGTCTGTTCATCAAACTCTGGAGTCTTACCAACTAACAGCAAAGCAAAAAAGTCTGATTCAAGACAAGAATCTTCTAAATTGGTAAATCTTCTACAATTAGATTAATTGTGTAATAAGTAAAATCTGAAAAAAGTCTGCTGTCATGTTCTGATAATTTAGCCAGGATATTGTAGGTAGGCAAATTAAGTTCAGCCCAACAAATATATTTTTTGTTGGGTTAACCTTTGAGAAGCAATCTCAGGTCTCTCAACCCAACCTGCAAGAGACTGTTTTTCTGATTAGACATCTAGCAGACTCGATCATCAGAAGCCAAAGAAAGTAATTTCTAAATCAATTCCAAAATTACTCAAATTCTGGATAAAATACTCTCCCAAAATCTTGAGAGAGCTGACCAATAAACAAAACTAATTTAATTACTCAAGAATAAATGTATTTATTAGAGAGTATTTGTCCTAATTCAAGACTTAATTTCACCTCTCTATTATGTATGTGGTTTTCTAATCTGGTTTTGTGACAGTGGCGATCGCAAATTTATTATTAAACATCTCTTTTTTTTATGAGTTAATTGAGATTTAGACCAGTTGCCAAAAATCTTTCTTTGTCGGCGCATTTTGTTAGAGATATTTTCCATTTGCTTCCCTTATTTCCTGAAAAAATCTCTAATTTATGACAACTCAAAATAACTCTCAAATCTTCACTTTCCTGCAGGAGTCGCGATTGCCCTCTTCTACCATTTCACGGAAATTAAAAGTCAAAAGTCAAAAGTAAGATTAGCATTCCATTACTAAAATCAAAAAACAGTTTCCCGCCATAACGCCAAAATATAAATTTAAACAATAAAATTAACTCTTATAATTTTTTCTGCTTATCAAAAAAATCTCTTGTTTTAGCTAATTATTACAAAATATTTCACGGACTTGCGTTATTTCAGCGATTTGGTATCATATAGATACATAGTATATTGTGTCAGTCTTCTGTTTAAAAATAAAAAGTTTTGTCTAGAAAAAGCTACAACCTTCTATTTTTCGTCAATATAGGGTGCAAAAATTTATACTTTCTCCACGGATGAATAAATCTCAAAAAAACAAATTTTGAACAAGTATCGGTGCTTAAGCAATTATAGCCATTGACAAATTTCTTTTTTATAGAGTAAAAAAAATTCTCTTCAAGATCAAATATTCCAGAAATGCCTAAATAGGGTTTGCTGAATAAAGTCTTTTGCTATGGGTAGGAGTCAACCCACCCCTAACCCCTCCGGTGGAGGGGAAGTCAGGAGGACCGAGTCAGAATAAATGGGAATTATAGAGGAGGTAGTCGGAATAATTGTCCCTTGATTTTTCTATCCTTGTCTGCCCAAAATCCTAACTTTTTGGCAGCTCAAGCTTAAAAAGTTGCACTTTTTTTCAGTATAAAAAGGCTGAAGCTCTTATCTGTAAATGCTTTGAGAATTAATCAGCAAGCCCTCAATAATGCTCGATCTATATTTTGATTTTGTTCTTAGAGCGATCGCCAATCAAAATTCCTCACCTCAACCCAAAGAGGCGATCGCGCAAAATTATAGTGGTTTTTATCAAAATGGAACACAGACTAAGAACTGCAATTTTTGTAGAGACCCTTTATGGAAAGTCTCTACTATGGTCTAACAAAACTTAAACTTCTATTTTTGTAGAGACCCTTTATGGAAAGTCTCTACTATGGTCTAACAAAACTTAAA
>NZ_RCBY01000609.1 GCF_003838195.1 Okeania hirsuta | reverse complement strand
AAAAATTTATTCACTACTGTTTTGCCATACGCAATAGTAAAATTTCACACCTTCCCACAAAATAGACTCCAAACCAAAGGCGATCGCTCAACACAGAAAAAATCTGACTTAATTACAAATCAGAAACTAAAAATTTATTCACTACTGTTTTGCCATACGCAATAGTAAAATTTCACACCTAAGAAAGAAAGGGATAATATCATGTCCGGAAATTAGTGATGAAAAAAACCCAACTGTGTATACATGGCAAATCTCTTTATTCTCCCTACTCCCTATTCCCCTGTACAGACGAAAATGTCTTCGCCCCTAGTTATAGCAATGTGCGCTGGGATATTTACAAATTACAAGAACTGTCCAATAGCTAAAAGCCTTATATTATCGGTTTTTTATTCCCCCTGTTGCCTGTTGCCTGTTGCCTGTTGCCTGCGCACAGCGCTATATTGATAAGTATTCAACCGCACATGATATTACACCTACGACCTACCACCTATTTTTAGTTTTGAGAGTTTTTACTACTAGGAGTTGGTACCATTTCTGGTAAATATTCTGGTAAAAAATTATCTCTACCAACTTCAGAGCTAATAGAATTCAGCTCTAATACTGATAGAGAATTAATATTTTCATTTTCCTCCATTTGAGCATTAGCTGCTGGTAACCAATTTAGTAAAAATAATGGCAATAAGGTAGATAGTTTAGTGCTAACAGTAATGGGAGAAATTGCTTTCATGCCTGTATTAGTTTTAGCTGCTAGACTTTGCCCACCAGGAGTAGAAGCAACTCTATTTGCTTTATTAATGTCTATCTATAATTTAGCTGGACTTATCTCCCATGAAGGAGGTGCATTGTTAATGCATTGGTTAGAAGTTACAGAGACAAATTTTGATAATTTGTGGTTGTTAATAGTTATCACTAACCTATCTACCTTATTGCCATTATTTTTACTAAATTGGTTACCAGCAGCTAATGCTCAAATGGAGGAAAATGAAAATATTAATTCTCTATCAGTATTAGAGCTGAATTCTATTAGCTCTGAAGTTGGTAGAGATAATTTTTTACCAGAATATTTACCAGAAATGGTACCAACTCCTAGTAGTAAAAACTCTCAAAACTAAAAATAGGTGGTAGGTCGTAGGTGTAATATCATGT
>NZ_RCBY01000608.1 GCF_003838195.1 Okeania hirsuta | reverse complement strand
GTTTGGATCGATCAGCCCGGAATGCCTGCCTCTGCCAATGGACAAAAGGTAGCTTGACAAAACTTCCGTATAATTGATCGTCCTGCGGGTTGCCCCAAAGAAAAGCTACCTGCTGGGTTTACTGGAAAGATACGTAGCCACGGCTCGACATTCCATACTGTGGTTGACCCTGGATTACCACAGCATGGAATGTCGAGCCGTGGCTACGTATCTTTCCAGTAAACCCAGCAGGTAGCTTGACAAAACTTCCGTATAATTGATCGTCCTGCGGGTTGCCCCAAAGAAAAGCTACCTTTTGTCCATTGGCAGAGGCAGGCATTCCGGGCTGATCGATCCAAACAATGTTCGATGGGTCCACATTAATCGGCTTGTCATCGCTAGAAAACGCCTCCTCAGTAGGAAGGACGAGATACGGCCCCTCATCGATCTCTATGTATGCCAGGTTGTTGCTGCCCTCGGCAGCGGTAATGTGCACACCTCCGGCTGGCTGTGTCCAGAAAGAACCCGTCGGCAGCCACATCTTCTCGGCATTCGGGTCATCGTTGTGAACTGTGCCGCTAATGGCCACTCCACGGTAGGTGATATTGTGAATGTGAGGTGGCGACGAGAAGCCGTCCACAAACTCTACGAGGAAGCCTGAAGGCCCGGAGCTAGTGCGATCGCCCCAAAGGGTACCAGCCCTCGGGCTTTGGTCTCCGCGGGCGGGGTTGAGCGGTCCCCACTGGACTTCGGACCTTAAGACGACCTCGGAGGTTGGCTTGGCTGCTGATTCCAGCTCTATGGTTTGGGATGTGACCTGGGAGCTAGTATAAGCGACGATTACGATGCTTATAAGTGCTAGTGCGAGTAATAGAAACGTTCTTATGTTCTTCATTTTGATCATTTTAATTTCTCCAAGAGCGTCAGACTACCCAATCACCATTACAGTCTTACTCTGGAGCAAATTATGATTTCCATGAGAGACTGCGGAACCGAGCAGATGAATTTAAAATCTGATGAGTCCTCGTCTGTATCAAGTAATAGAATAAATTTGGATGGTAAAGCAGTTTATTTGTGCTATATTATACAATAAAATAGCTAAGAATGCAAACTATTTTTGCCAAAATACAATCATAAACTAGAACTATGCGTTTGCATAGGATTCGACAGG
>NZ_RCBY01000607.1 GCF_003838195.1 Okeania hirsuta | reverse complement strand
CGGGGCAAAAGTTATGCGTCCATGGATTTTCATGAGGATGCGATAGATGATTTTACAGATGCGATTCGGCTGAAAGATGATATCGGAGAATATTTCTACTACCGGGGCATCAGCAAAGCCGCTCTGGGAGATCACGTCTGGGCCATCGAGGATTTTGATAAAGCCATAGAGCGGGAGAATCGGGTGGGGGATTATTATAGGAGTCGGGGGGAATGCCTGGTCGCCTTAGGGAAAGTAGACCAAGCATGTCAGGATTTTCAACTCGCTGCCGATCGCAGTGCTTTCAACGCCCATTACTTTTTGAAAAAGCACTGCAAGGGAAATCCGAAGCAATGAGTGCAAATTTCTTCCATCCCTTCCAACTTCCTTGTCCCAGTCTGATCTTTTAGTAGAAAGAAAGCTACTGCTTTCTGAATCTGCTATTGAATAAACCTGAACAGATTATGAAGAAGTTTGGATTAGCTATCACACTTATCTGCATATTTTCCCTCTCTGCATTCACCATCCGGGCGCAAAGTGTTCAAATCTCTGAGAGCTAAGCATGGTCAAAAAAGATGGCAAGTTTGGCTTAAAAGATCACCTGGGAAAGGAAGTGCTACCAGCTATATATGATGCGATTCGTTTAGAGGAAGAAATCGGCTTTACCTGAAAGATGGGAAATTGGGGATGATTGATGAGGCTGGAAAGGTTTTGCTTGAGAACGAGTACGAGGCCATAGATTTTGAAGCGGGAGGGTTGGACCATGAAAAATGGGAAGATTGGGCAGGTAGACAGGCATGGCCGTACCATCATCGAAAATAAATTTGATGCCTTGCGATTTGAAGAAGGCTTAGGCTTTACCATGATCGAAGGGAAATTGGGGCCTGATCGATTTTCATGGGAAAGAAATTCTGCCCAATGTTACGATGCACTGGAAGTGAAAGGTAGAAAAGCACATACCATCCGAAACGGGAAGCGAAAAATTATTGATCTCTGATTAAGACGTAAATATAGTGCCATGTTAAGTAGTAAATGCCAGCATTGCTCGGGAAAGGGAAAAATCCATTATCACGAAAACAAGATTTGTAAAAGGTGTGGAGGTTCGGGCAAAAGAAAGGGGAAAACCTGCTCCAATTGCAAAGGAGCTGGAATATTTATGAGTCGTAAAAGTAAGACTTGTCCGGTCTGT
>NZ_RCBY01000606.1 GCF_003838195.1 Okeania hirsuta | reverse complement strand
GTTAATGGCTTAGTTTCGCCAGTAAAAACCATAAAGATGAAATCCCTTCCTTACTTATTTTGTTGTTTTTCTTTTTTAACCTGTTCATTTTCTGTGTCTTATGGTCAGTCGGCCAAGTATGAGGACGATGCTCGATTTATCAGAAAGATCTACGATGAGGCCTGACAGAGAGCCAGGCTTACAATTGGTTAAGAAGTCTAACTAAAGATATTGGAGCTAGATTAGGTGTTCTCCCAGGCTGCCGCTGCGGTAGAGTACACTCGGCAGATGTTGGATACGATGTCTTGGATAGTGTATATCTGCAAGAGTGCATGGTTCCCATTGGGTTCGTGGAGACAAGAGGTCGTGCGCGTAGTGAATTCCTTTAAGATGGGATCTGTGGAACTGGATGCCTTGAGTTGGGCAACTCTATAGGTACTGGTCCCAAAGGGGTAACTGCGCCAGTGGTAGAGGTAAAAAGCTTGGATGAGTTGGAAAAACTGGGTAGAGAAAAGGGGAAGGCAAGATCGTGTTCTTCAATCGGCCTATGGACCCCGACAGATGAACACCTTCGCTGCTTATGGTGGGCAGTAGATCAGAGAGCATTGGGCGCTTCCAGGGCTTCCCGCCTGGGTGCAGTGGCGGCACTGGTTCGATTCTATGACGCAAAGGCCTGGATGATATTCCACATACGGGTGGACTCGTCTATGAAGAGGCGTAGTGCCATTCTGGGTAGGGATTAGCACGATGGACGCAGATGTGTTGAGTAGCTGTTGGAGGAGAAGAGGTGCGTGTTTATATTCGGAATACCAGTAAAATGATGAGCCTAAGCTTTTTATAATGTCATTGGAGAAATTAAAGGCTCTACTATCACAGATGAAATTATTTTGGAGTGGGCACCTAGATTCTTGGGATGTTGGGGAAGGCGCGATGACGATGGTGCGGGATGTGTTCAATCCATGGAGGTATTCGGTCCTCAAGGCCTTAGGGTACCAGCCCAAACGAACTTTGCGTTGCGTGATGTTTATGAATGAAGAAAATGGCCTAGCTGGTGGTAGAGCATATCAAGTGGCCTCGGATGCTGCTGGCGAATACCATATGGCAGCTATCGAATCCGACCGCGGCGGGTTTACGCCAAGGGGGTTCACTGCCGATGCGGATGAAAGTGTATTTAGCAAGAAGTTTAGAAAGGTT
>NZ_RCBY01000605.1 GCF_003838195.1 Okeania hirsuta | reverse complement strand
CACTTGAAGACTCGGTTGGGGAACCAAAACCAGATCCAGAAGCCTCAGATCAGACAACAGTCAAAGAAGGGAGTTTAGAGCCTACACAAGCCGAAGGTGCAGGGATACAGCAAATAGATCCTGTGCCCTATACATCAAAAACTGGGAAAGATCTTTCAATACAGGAGGCAGCCTTCGAATTGAAGGGAGAACCAATAGAAGGGGCAGGTTTAGTACTGCTAGCCCCGTATCTAAGCCCTTTCTTGAAGAAGCTCAGCTGATTCCACAAAAGGGGGACCCGCTTCCGCCTATCGGGCCGTACACCTTTTACATTTTCTGGCCTTTGGTGACCAGCTTGCGAGGAACCTTTCCTGGCCATCCCAAAGATATTGTGTGGACTGACTTTAGCAGAGCCTGTCCCTTTGGTTTTGCAGCAAGGACTTACAGAAGCAGAGAAACAGGAAGGGCTGAATCTGCTCAAAGCGATAATCCATAATTGGGCAGCCTTGAAGAGGACTAAGCCAGATGGCCTACGTGAAGGATTTTTACAAAGATCTGGCCTATTGTCTTGGCAAGAAGCTGATCACCGATGCATCTGAAGGTAGAACGTAAAGGAAAGAGATGTTCTTTGGATGAAATTCCTTGGAGTTATTCAGTATTCAAAATGAGTTGGGCGGATTGGTTCATCGTAGTAGACTGGTGAGATATTGATAAATGCATACGGTCACAAATAAATCGGAGATTTTCGGCGAAAGCCGCTAATTCGAAGCAAGCGTCCTTCGGAAAGCAACCCCCTGCGCCTTTTTCCAACCAAGTTAACGGTAAACCAGCCGGGTGATGCTATGAACAAGAGGCTGATACGGTGGCCGATCAGGTAATGCGTATGCGGAATGGTGACTCGCCACTGGTACAGAGGATGACCTTCACCCCCATTGGCAGTATACAAAGAGAATGTGCCCTTGTGAGAGTGAAGACGGGCAAGCACCTAATTACGTGATGCGCAGTGAAGAGCAAGAAGAACCATTACAGCGAAAATGCAGTAGTTGTGGATCAGAAGAAGGCCCATTTGTCCAAAGGGCTCTGCTGGTAAGTCCTGAACTGACCTGTAAGGCATGTCGCGATATTCCTGAAGTACAAAGGAAAGATCAGATCATGGGAGCGTCTCCTGCCGGGAATGCAGCTCCTCCAATCGTGGA
>NZ_RCBY01000604.1 GCF_003838195.1 Okeania hirsuta | reverse complement strand
AGTCAAGAATACCTCTTTTGATGAGGCGGTGGTGGTCAGCTCAAGCACCACTATTGTCGTTGAGGTAACCGAAGAGGAACCAGAAGCAAAATGCAAGGATATTACGGTCAATCTAGTCAATGGGTCCTATTCGAATAACAGTTTTGCAGATCTTGTAGACGATGGGTCCACCGCCCCTGTGATCTCGGTTTTATCCGTCTCTGAAAGTAGCTTTGATTGCGATGATCTAGGGCTTCAAACGGTTACCTTAACAGTGATTGGCTCTCATGGTGTCTCTAGTAGTTGCGAGGCTGGCGTTACCGTCCAAGTGGACCCCTCAGAGCAAGCTATCGCCAAATGCCAGCCTACCCAAATCATGAATTTAATGGAGGGACGGATTGATATAAGTGTAGCTGATATAGACAATGGTTCCACCTTTGGGCCATGAACTTCGCCGCGATGAGCATAGTCCAAGTTCATTTAGATTGCGAGGATATGCAATCAAAAGGTCACCCTCACCGTCGGTACGCCGGCAATAGTGCTACTTGTACCTCTACACCTTTTTGTGGATAAGAGACCCTACTGCCCTATGCCAGGAAGAAACTATTATTAAAGAACTGGATGCAATGGCGGTGTGAGCTTACGGTCGCAGAAGTGGATAACCGGGAGTATTTCCAATAATTGTACCGACCTCAGCTATAGTCTTAGTCAATCGATCTTTGATTGCGATGATGCGGACTTAAACATCCTAACCCTTACGGGCGGAGGATGGCAAACGGAAAACCAAGCTCCTGTACCAGTAATCTAACCATCCAAGACAATAGTCGCCCCGTTCCCATATGCCAAGATATCACTATTGGGTCTGGATGAAAATGACCTATACCTTGATTCCTGTTGAATTGGATAACGGGAAGTTCCGATAATTGTAGCAACATCAGTTCATTCACTGCTTCTCAAACGATTTCGATTGTGATATTTAGGCACCATGCAGCGCTGTAACCCTATATGTAAGGACCACATTGGTGTTGAATCCACTTGCACCGCCAATGTAACAGTTACCGATAACCTGCCTCCAACAGCATCCTGCATAGACCTGAGTTTCAATATGACTGGAAATGGCTTTGGGATTGGCAACTATTTAAATCAATTCCTTAGCCGCTCCTCTGATAATTGCGGCATTGTCAGTCGCAGCTTCAGTG
>NZ_RCBY01000603.1 GCF_003838195.1 Okeania hirsuta | reverse complement strand
CGGCGATTGAATCAGTTCTGCAAGCAGTGTCCTAACCGCCTTGGCGGTTGCTATAAATGTTTCTGCACTATGGTTACCTACTACCCAACCTAAAATCCCGGCTGGAAAATGGTCTACAGCAGCTCCTGTGCCAGATTTGATTTTTTTTCCGACAAAGGTTTCTAGTTGATTCAATTCTCCTACCTCTGGGATAGTTTCTGCGCTCGTAAGCATCTGGTAGAAGTGTTCCCACGAGTTTAACCCCATCCATAATCGTTGTGCGTGAAACTCCTGTAATTCTCTCTATGGCACGAAAACCCATGCCATTAACATACATTTTCCAGCAGTTGCGCTTGAGATCATCACTGTATCCTCTATGAAGTGTGATCGCGATCGTAAAATAAATGGTCAATAGCCAAGCTAAAAATGATCGGCATTGAGTTGGATCCTTGAGTCAGTATGACCATGAATCTGAATCTGGTTAATCATCCTCTGAAAACCCCTGAAATTTCCAGATAAAAGGTCTGGCTAGAGTACAGTTGAAATAGTCAATAAAATTCAGTATCTTCTGCTTGAGGTCTGAGGTGGAAGAGAAACTGCTACGCCGGAGTAAACGCCTGGCCAAAATAGAGAACCAACACTCAATTTGATTCAGCCAAGAAGTATGTTTAGGGATATAAACAAAGCGAATCCGGTGAGACTCGTCAGACAAAAAAGCAGCACGAGTTACCATAGACTGGAGAATACCTGATTTCTGTTTCACCCCCAAATCAGTCTGAATACCACAACCTTGAGCCACAAGACGGACTAATGATTCAGATTTATGAGTATTGAGTTGATCTACAAGAAAAATCCATCCTCCATCAGAATCAGTATCGATAGTCTGTTCAATGTGTTGCAGAAAATCAACTTCTGTGGGGGTGGCCTTAATTGAAGGGGTAATGATTTGTCCTTTGGCAATATGGCAGTTGGCCAGTAGACATTGAGTGCCATGGCGAATGTACTCAAACTCATTGCGTTCGACTCGTCCTGGCTCTATTGGTTGAGTGGGGCAAATTCTCTCATTAGCTTGGATACTCGTCATTTCATCGGTACTAATCAGATGAATTCCTTTTTCGAGTAATATCATGTCCGGTAGCATCGGTCTTGTATAGCAAAGGTAAGGAAGAAGGAAGAAGGAAGAAGGAAGAAGAAAGAGG
>NZ_RCBY01000602.1 GCF_003838195.1 Okeania hirsuta | reverse complement strand
ACCAACAAATCGGAGGAAACCTTAAAGTAACCGCCTTGAGACCCAACAACGGTCAAAAAGGCTGTGGAACCAACCAAGATTTAGAAGCCAAGTATAAAAAGGCCTATGACAAAGGCAAGCAACGAAAGGCAAAAAAGCTAATTGAAGAACTACTGAGAAGAGATCCATTTAATAGTCAGTACAAGAAGATGGAAGAAGCCTTGCAAGAATCATAAGGAGTAGCGGCTTCCAAACGTCCATTAGGGCTGCCATTACAAACCAGAAGCTTCCTGTCACAAGGTAAACTGATTTCAAAATCACAAAAAGACTTTTTTAAGGTTAAGTAGTATCTATTTTCCGCTTTGGGCAGTTATGACATTTCCAGATAAATTTCATTACTACATTTGTCGTACTGTTAGGATTGACAGGTTTGCCTATTTGGTTATATAGAGAAAAAAGAGATGAAACCAGCAAGAAATATAAATATGTCTGTACAAGAGTATATAGCTATGAAATAGAGGCCAGCAGAAATTTGAATACATAATGGACAGTTATTTGCCTTAGCTGGAGGATCATAGAACATGCCTTACTTGTAGGCAACATATATGCTGAGTTAAGAAATGGGCTGAGAAAAAGGACGCCAACTGTAAACCTATCACCAGTGAAGCTAAGCTCCACATCAAGAGGGAAAACAATATGTTTATCCTGATTCGATGGTAATCTGTGGGGCATTGAAAGATTAATCGAACTAAGGATGCCGTTACCAATCATACGAATTGTTGAAGTATTATCCAAATCCACAATTGAGTATGATAAAGGTGACAAGTTTTACTTTTACAGGCAAGTTCTTCATTACAAGAAATATGTACTAATAGAACAAAATAGATATGTAGTAGAAGTGTATTTCAAGAGGGGAAAAACGATTTATGGAGTATATCAAGATATGAAGGACTAGATCAATTCTAAAGTTACAATCTGTAGGAATAGAAATTTCAATGAAGGAACTGTATTTCGATGTAGATATTAACAATGATGAGGACTAGGCTTCCAGTGAAGCCGACAACTCTTCCGATGAAGGTTAACATATCGCATATCCAGCCTATTCCAAGCCACGATCAATAAAGCTATGACTCAATTACTAAGGACTGTAAAGTGTATTGGATTACTATTTGTAATTGTATTGCTGGTCACAAATTGTGATGTTAAGAATA
>NZ_RCBY01000601.1 GCF_003838195.1 Okeania hirsuta | reverse complement strand
GTGAGAAACCCAATAATTGGAAACCGTCAGGAAAGAGAATAAAGCGATGCAGCGCGGTCTTGGGGGTTTCCCCCATGAGCGACTGCATCAAGACAGCGTGGTTTGTATAGAACAGGCAATAATTGGTGTATTAATGCAGACTGTAATGGGGCTGCAAATATAATCACAAAAGTAAGCAGAAAGCTAGGGTTAAACTTAAGCCGACTGTGTAGGGGCATTTTGACTTGTCCCCAAAGAATATATCTTTGGTCAGCTAAGAAGAAACGGAGCAACACGGATTTATCCTGTTGCGTAGTATCTGCTTAGAATCCCCGTGACTTAAGTCCGGGGAGTAGTCAATTACTGCTATAGTTATCATCATTCAGTTTAAGATGAGGTGGCAAAGGAAGCAGACGTTTCACAATCAACAGCATCTGGTTTCGGAGAAATTTCAGAACTTTCTAGGGAAGTAGAATTAAAATCTAAATTATTTTTTTGATTTTGGAGATGATTTAAGGTATCTACAAAATCTCTAATACCTTGAAATTTACGATAAACAGAGGCAAAACGGATATAAGCAACTTCACTAATGTGAACTAATTTACTCAGAACAATTTCACCAATTTCAGCGCTGGTAACTTCTCTTTGGGTTCTACCCTGTAGCTCAACTTCAATTTCATCTACAAGAGCTTCGAGTTCAGTAGGTTCAATACCGGTTTTTTCACAGGAGCGGATAATACCTCGGAGTAATTTCAACTTATCAAAAGACTCTTTTTTACCGTCCTTTTTAATCACTGTTACTGTAACAAACTCTATTCTTTCATAAGTCGTGAAACGATGCTGGCAATTCAAACATTCTCGTCGGCGTCGGATACTTTTACCAGATTCAGCTGAACGCGACTCTAGAACACGACTATTTGTATGTTGGCACACTGGACATCGCATACTTTAAAAATTTCTCAGACATATAATTTCAGACATGAATATTTTAGCCTAATTTAGGCCAATGATAATTTATTTAAAAATTAGAATAAATGAGTACTGGGTTAAGGACTCAGCACTCATTTTTCATAAAAAAAGCAATTTATTTGATAATCAACCGATCAAAACTAATTACTTTCCAATTCTGGGAGGATCGCGGAAGGCGATCGCAAAAAATATCACACCCAAGGCCAAAGCCAATACTAATATATAAGCTGCACTTTCCATAAGGGAA
>NZ_RCBY01000600.1 GCF_003838195.1 Okeania hirsuta | reverse complement strand
TTCCTGTAGATATTCACCCTTGGGTTTACACAAACGATATAAACGGACATGATATAAGACGTTTCGGGTAAATAATTAAATATTATTTCAAATTGACAGAGCTTTTAATCCCCTTTGATCATCCAACTTTTTCATCAGATTAAAATTGATTATATCTGTGACAAGTTAAACTAAATATTCCCCAGCTATCACCCACAATTCACCATACATACCTAGGCAAAAATTGCTATGTCTTCTATCTTTCCGCCCCAGTTCTGTTAATCTACAAATGTAATTTTGATACCCAGATTTTTTGATTAATTTACCATGGTAACATCAAGCTGTATAAGCAATAGCTATAAGTAAAATTAAATTGGTCAAACCTTGGGTATTAGCTTGACTTCCCTCCAAATTATACCCACCTGTTTTACAGTCTTTAAACATAGCTTCAATAATGGCAGCGGTGATCGCCTGAGAAATATTGTCTGTTTCATCCCGAATAGGTGTAGTCCAGACTTCAAGCGGGATAATTCGATCTGGGTAATGAATTTCTATATCCTCACATTGAAGAAGGAGACAGGAGACAGGAGACAGGAGACAGGAGGAAAATTACATGGGGATTCGCTCCCCCAAGTAATGCGTGAACACCCCCGTTGACGGTGGGGAATTAAACCCACAAAGAAAATGATCAACTGTTTCTCCTGCCAGCGAACGGACAATTGGCAGTTGTGATGAAGGATACAATATATATAGGACTACCATATTATTTGGCGTTGCACAGTGACGAATGATTTGATATTTTTGATAGAATTGGATTGTGGATTAATCAATTGCTAGAATGATTAATTAATGGTTATTTTTAGTCAAAATCTAAACCAATTTTTGGCAATATCATTCCATAATGTGCAACCCCTATTATTTTTGATTAAACTAGAATTTACGCAAAATCAGAGCGTTATACGCACTTCTGTGATATAATGTGCGTTGCAAAACAGCCTGTAAGTATGTCTATCCGTAAGTCATGATGATATCATTTCTCTCATTACCCCTCAGAACTAATCAACTCCCGATACACTCCCTCTTCCTGCAACATTTCCTCATGAGTACCGCGCTGCACCACCTCGCCATTTTCCAAGACAATAATCTCATCGCAATCACGAATGGTACTCATGAGGAAATGTTGCAGGAAGAGGGAGTGTATCGGGAGTTGATTAGTT
>NZ_RCBY01000060.1 GCF_003838195.1 Okeania hirsuta | reverse complement strand
ATTTTCCCATGCGTTATGAAAATGCTACGGCAGTCTTAGAAGCTTTAGGTTTTACAACTTCACCACCCACACCACAACCAACACCAGCACCAAAAGTTAGTCAAACAAAAACAGTAGTAGTAAAACCTCCACCCCAACCTAACCAAAAGTTAGTCAAACAAAAACAGTAGTAGTAAACCGTTCTACTAAACTTACCCAAACTTACCCATGAATGATTGCATGAGCTTTGGAGCTAGCTTCCTGTTTCCCAGAAGACCACTGACTATTGTCTGCAACTTATCTTCTCCACAGGCTTCAAATCGGTGGGAACTCCACCTACTGACTTACATAGTTTTCTAGGTTGACAGCAGCATTAAAGTCTCTGTCAGCAGTAAAACCACAGGCACTACATTCATACGTCCTCACACTTAATGGCATTTTCTGTTGATGCCCACAGTGAGAACATATTTGAGAACTTGGATAAAATCTATCAGCTATGACTAATTCACTACCATACCATTCACATTTGTATGTAAGTTGACGCTTGAACTCATAAAACCCACAGTCTGCTATGGCACTTGCTAGTTTATGATGTCTTGGTGCGCTACCAGGTGCGACTGACGTCGTCGCGGGGTCGCACCGCTTTTTGAGCATTCCACTGACATTCAAATCCTCAATTACTATGGTGCTGTGGTTTTTAGCTAACCATGTTGTGAGTTGATGGAGTTTGTCTGCTCTGATCTCAGCTACTTTTTTGTGAAGTATGGCAAGTCTTTTTACGGCTTTGGCTCTGTTTTTAGAGCCAAATTTCTTTTTGTTGACACGGCGTTGATAACGAGTTAGTCGTTTTTTGGCTTGCTGATAGGCTTTAGGGTTGGCAAAGGGTGTGCCATCGCTACAAGTTGCTAAAGTATTTATACCTACATCTACACCGATAACATCTCGTTTTTTGGCAGTATGGGTTGGTTCATTATCATATTTAAAGCTGATGTACCAATTATTTGCCCGTTTAGATATTCTCACATTAAGGAAAATATCGTGAACAAACAACAGATGTGGGAATTTTTCCACCCAATGCTTTTGGTTTGTACGATATGCACGGGAATGTCTGGGAATGGTGTGCTGATAATTGGCATGATAATTATAATGGAGCGCCTACAGATGGAAGTGTTTGGTTAGATGGAAATAAGAATCTTTCACCGCTGCGTGGTGGCTCCTGGATCTACGGTCCTAATCCTTGCCGTTCCGCGTTTCGCATCATCAACTATTGGCGCGACGACCTCATCAACTTTGTTGGTTTTCGTCTTGTGTGTTCAGGCGGGAGAACTCTTTTCCCCTTTTCTCTTTTCCCCTTTTCCCTCTTTTTCTTTTTTCTTTCCTTCCCACGAAGCGGGAAAAATTTTTTTTCAGAGTGGGAGAAGTCAGAGTAAGACAAGGATTTTGCTAGGGATGCACCGATGGATGTCGGGATGATTAATCTGCATTTTGTGAGGCTACTAAAAAAATCGGCGCTGAAAGGGATTTCCCCTTGCATCGGCAAAAAAATCATAGTATTATGTAATAGTTGGGGTTTTTTGTACCTATGTATGATTTTTTATTCAACGCCAAAACATCGCCAGACACAGATTTTGCCACGGATGTACGGATGATTATGTTGCCTAGTAAAAGCGATCGCTCAACTTCAGAGAAAAAAATTATCTTGTGAAGCACCAAAAGAAAATCATTAGCAGGAGAAATATAGAAGCGATGGCTCAAATTCCGAGAAAAAAACTTCATTGTGTGAAGCACTAAAAAAGAAAAAGTCAGTGGCAGGAAGATTTGACTGTTCCATCACAAGGCAAGAATTTTGCCCAGCCAGAAAGAGAGCATCTGCATTTTGTTAAGCTGCCAAAAAAATCGGCGCTGAAAAGATTTTCCCTTGCATCGGCAAAAAAATCATAGTAGTATGTAATAATTGGGGTTATATATACATATACATGACTTTTTATTCAACGCCAAAACATCGCCAGACACAGATTTTGCCACGGATGTACGGATAATTATGTTGCCTTAGCAGAAGCGATCGCCTTTTTCAGTTATCAGTGAAAAGTCTCTAGGTTATGGGTATCGCTTTGATTATAGATAAAACATCCTGTGAAGCACTCGGAAAAAGTCAGGAGAAATAGAGAAGCGATAGAACGACCTTCCGCATTTGAGCGATCGCTCAAACTTAGAGCAAAACTTCATTGTGTGAAGCACCAATGAAGAAAAAGTGAGTGGTAGGAAGATTTGACTATTCAATAACAAGGCAAGAATTTTGCCCAGAAACAGAACCTCTGCATTTTGTTAAGCTGCCAAAAAAGTCGGCGCTGAAAAGAATTTCCCCTTGCATTGGCAAAAAAATTATAGTACTATGTAAGGATTACGTGTTGTTCGTACCCAAGCATGACTTTTTATTCAACTAAAAATATAAATATGTAGATTAGGTTTTAAGCTGTCGCCGAAGTAACAGTAAAATCACATCAACTTAGATAGAATCAAAAATATATCAAAATATTAAGTAAAAATGAAAGTCGAAGAAGCATTGGAAGTTCTGGAGACAGTTCTACCTCCAGGCTCCTTAAACGCTGTAAAAAGAAAAGTATTTTCTCAAGCATGGGAAGGTAAAGCATATTCTGAAATTGCCGAGCAAGCAGGTTATGACCCAGACTACATAAAAGGAGTAGCTGCAAACTTATGGCAAAGTCTTTCTGGTGTCTTAGACGAAAAAGTAACCAAGAAAAACTTTCGCGCTCTGCTGAGACAAAAATTTGGTACTCACAAATCATGTCTTGCCAAAACAGAACTAAACATTCAACAATATATATTCCAATCTTCTACAGAAACAAAAAAAACACTGTCTAAACCAAAAATTGATTGGGGAGAAGCCATAGATGTTTCTGTTTTTTACGGACGCTCTCAAGAACTAAATCAACTACAACAATATATTATCGGAGATGGCTGTCGTTTAGTAGCATTACTAGGTATGGGAGGCATTGGTAAAACAGCAGTAGCAGCAAAAGTCGCCCAACAACTACAGAATGAATTTGACTATATAATCTGGCGATCGCTCCGCCATGCTCCCTCCCTAGAAACAATTCTCACTCAACTAGTGTCATTTTTATCCCAGCAAGAATGTAGCCAAGGGGAACTAAGCAAACTAATTGAATACTTGCGCAACTCACGTTGCCTAATAATTTTAGATAGTGTCGAAAGCATTTTACAAACTGGATGTACAGGTCACTATCGCCCTGGCTACGAAAACTACAGTCAACTCTTTCATTTAATCGGCGAAACATCCCACTCTAGCAGTCTCATCCTCACCAGTCGAGAAAAACCTCCTGAAGTAGCAGCCTTTGAAAGTATAGATGCAGCAGTACGCTCCCTACAACTACTGGGTTCTAAAGAAGTAGCCCATGCCTTACTAAAAACCAACAAAATATTAGGCTCAGAAACACAAAAACAACAGCTCAGTGAATATTATAGCTATAGTCCCCTAGCCTTAAAAATTGTCACCAGTTCCATCACAGACTTATTTGATGGAGACCTGTCAGAATTTCTGCAACATGGCACAACCACCTTCAATGGTATTCGTCGCCTCCTCGACCAACACTTTCAGCGTCTCTCAGAGCTAGAAAAAAAAATCATAGTTTGGTTGGCAATTAACCAAGACTGGACGAATGTCAAAAAATTGCAAACCGATATTGTGCCAGCAATTTCCAAAGCAAATCTCTTAGAAAGTTTAGAAGCTCTCATCTGGCGCTCTCTAGTCAAGAAAAAATCAAGTATGTATACAGTCGAACCTGTAGTAATGGAGTATATTCTTCACTATTTAATTGAACAGGTTGTTGCTGAGTTAACTACTGCCAACTTAGACTTATTTCTCAGTCATTCTTTAATCATTACTACTGGCAAGCGCTATATTAAAGAACGACAAAATAAGCTGATTATAGAACCTATTGCCAGACAACTCAGCACAATATTTAGTTCTACTCGAGCGCTAGAACAACAATTATTATTAATTTTAAACAAGCTACAAGCAAGTGAAACTTCTTTATGTGGTTATGGCATTGAAAATCTGATTAACCTGTGCATGAAACTACAGATTGACTTAATGGTAGGTGACATTTCTCCCTGTCAAATAGAATCTCATAAATCTGCTAATACCTGCTCCCAAAAAGCTATTGAAGTATTATCTACAGTTAACTCGAAATCTTCTAACTATTGTACAATAGTTCCTGAGAAACTTTGTCCTGCTATTAGTCAAGCAGATAGACAAAAGTGCCATGAAAGTAATAACTCACAGTTGCTAGATCGTAGTTCTTGTGTTTGTCCTACTAATTCTGTAAATTTGTCTGAGCAAACTTGTTTAGAACCAGCAAAGCAAGAAGATGAAAATCTTTTAGACTGCCCAATGTTGTTGGAAAAAATGCAAATACCGACATTGGGTAATATTGCTGTTATCGCTTCTAGTCCAAATAGAGATTTTTTAGCGATCGCGGATAAATTGGGAGAGATTCGTTTGTTGCCAATGGTGAATCATCAGCCACATCTAGTTTTTGAGGGTCATACTCAAGAAATACATTCTATTGTTTGGAGTCCAGATGGAAATCTTCTCGCAACTGGTAGCAGCGATCAAACAGTAAGATTATGGGATATTAATACAGGTAAATGTCTTCATATTTTTGAGGGACATAAAGCTCGAATTAATTCCTTAGTTTGGAGTCAGAATAATCAAACTATTGCTAGTAGAAGTGAAGATGAAACTATTAAACTCTGGGATATTTCTACTGGCGAATGTTTGCATACTTGGTTAGCTGAAAATTTTCTTCAATCCTCTACTAACTTGGATTTACTATCAATTGATATGTATGAATTTTTAGCTCCTACTTTTTATGATGTTGAATGTCCTGTTAGTCTAAGTATTAATCAAATAAGCTTTTTTTGAGGTTGTAGATTATCAATTTAATTGTACGCCCATAGTATCTTTCTTTGCATATAAAACTTAGGGAAATTATCTGATTTTTTTGATTTTTTTAGTTTTATCTGTGTTTGTAATACTGATATACTTCCCTAAAACCATTTTACAATAGATAACTGAAATAATAATTCCCTGTTTCCTCGCGCTATAGTACAAATTTATATTATGAAAAAAATTAATCGTCGAAGATTTTTAAACTTAAGTTCTAGTAGCGCTATTGCTGTTTTAATCGCTCAATGTAGCAACGGTAATACTCAAGAAAAGTTCCAAACATTTTCATCCGAATATAAAATTAACCAAAGCCAAGATGGTCTTTTAGAAGTAAATTTAATAGCCAGTATTAATAAAATAAATCTAGGAAATAAACAAGCTTATGTATTAAACTATAACGGACAAATTCCCGGACCGAGATTAGAAGCAAAACCAGGAGATACAATTAGGATTAACTTTACCAACAAATTACCACAACCCACGAACATCCATTATCACGGACTACATATTCCCATCACCGGAAACGCCGACAACGTATTTCTGAAAATTGCACCAGGCGATCGCCTGACATATCAATTCCAAATTCCTCAAAATCACCCTGCTGGTCTGTTTTGGTATCATCCCCATTTCCATGGTCTGACAGCAGAACAACTTTTTGGTGGGTTGGCAGGATTATTTATTGTTCGGGGAGAATTGGATGAAATTCCAGAAGTTAAGGCGGCTGAGGAAAAATTTTTAGTATTGCAAGACTTTGCTCTAGACCGACGAGGAAATTTACTGCCATCCCAAGAACTTTCAATTATGACCGGAAGAGAAGGAGATTTAATTACCGTCAACGGTCAATCTAGTCCTAACTTGACAATTCCATCTCAAGGTTTATTACGGTTACGAATTCTCAATGCTTCCACTTCCCGGTTTTATCGGTTGTCTCTAGAAGAACACCCATTTTATTTAATTGCTACTGATGGAGGAGCATTAACTGAACCAATAGAAATGTCAGAACTGTTATTAACTCCTGGAGAAAGAGCAGATATTTTAATCCAAGCTAACCGAGAACCGGGAAAATATCGCTTGTTGAATTTACCCTATAAACGAGTAGGTATGGGGATGATGGGGAGGAATGCTCCTGAAAATCAACCACAAGTCTTAGCAACCGTAAGTTATGACACCAAGGTTGCTGTTGTACCATTGCCAACTAAACTAATACCAGTAGAAGCATTGCCAAAAGCTCAAAAGGTACGTCATTTTCAGATGAATCATGGCATGATACCCAGTCAAGGCATGGCATTTGTGTTTAATGGTCAACCATATCAGCTAGAAAGAATTGATACTCAAGTTCAGCTTAATACAGTTGAAGACTGGGAATTAATTAACACAGGTATAATGGATCATCCCTTTCATGTTCATGGCAATGCTTTTCAAGTTGTGAGTCGGAATGGGAAACCAGAACCCTATCTCGCGTGGAAGGATGTGGTATTGGTGAGACCGGGAGAGAAAGTGCTGATTAGAATACCTTTCCGAGATTTTCCTGGAAAGACTGTTTATCATTGTCATATTCTCGACCATGAAGATTTGGGAATGATGGGTAATCTAGAAATTCAGGCTTAAGTAGGGTTTGCTGAAAAAAGCAAAGGGTGGGAAGTGTGGGGAGTGTGGGGAGGGTGGAAAAGCAGAGAAAGTAGGAGGAATAATTGTTCAGGAGATTTTTCTGCCCCCCTCACCCCACGCATTCTCACTTTTTGAGGGTTTATATCATGTCCGGTAGCATCGGTATTGTATAGTGAAGTAAGGAACAAGGAAGAAGGAAGAAGGAAGAGGGAAGAGGGAAGAAGGCTTAAAAGCTTGAAAAAACCTAAATTTCCTGTAGATATTCACCCTTAGTTTTACACAAACGATACCAGCGGACATGATATTAGGATTAAAATAGGCGCACTTTTTTCGATTCTAAAAAGGCTAAAACCTTTATTGACCATTGCTTTAAGATTTAATCAGCAAGCCCTAAGTAGTAAGGTTTATAGCAGTTGAAGCAAAGGGTGCGGACAGATAGAGAAGCTCTAAAACTCAGACAACGTAATACTTTTCCTTCTTCCTTCTTCCTTCTTTCTTCTGCTATATAATCAAAAAAAGCACTTATAGATTATTTGAGGCAATAGTAATGAAAAAATTTTTCTCTAATTGGATACAGTCTTTAGTTGCTGGTGTGGCAGTTGCCGGAGTTTTGGGTACTGCATATTTTACTTTTATTGGTTTACCCGAGAATTCCACCCTGAATAAAACAGCTCAGACTGTTGATAACTCTGATTTATCCACAACAGACGTAGCATCACAAGCACTTAATATTACTGTCTACCGCACTCCCACTTGTGGATGCTGTAAGGGGTGGGTGGAACATATCAAGCAAAACGGTTTTCAAGTCACTGATATTGTTAAACCAGAGTCAGAAATTCAAACTATTCGGCAAAAATATAATCTACCCTCAAATTTGGCTTCTTGTCATACAAGCGAAATTGCTGGTTATCTTGTAGAAGGTCATACCCCAGTAGCAGACATAAAAAATTTAATAGCAAATAAACCAAATATTGCTGGAATTAGTGTTCCCGGAATGCCTATTGGCACCCCTGGTATGGAAATGGGCGATCGCCAAGAATCTTTTAATGTCTTTGCCTTTAAAAAAGATGGTCAAACTGAAGTTTTCAACTCTTATAAATTCTAGAATTTATAACAGATAAATTTAGAAATAATCAATTTTTAGGGAAGTTTCATGGAACCTCCCTACTAGCACGTCAAGCTTAAAATAGTGTTTTAGGAAAATTCTCCAAACCTTAGTCAGAGCAAGTAATTATACTCAAAAATTTAATACACCATTTTCAGTTTGACACGACAGTAGGGTTTGCGCTCAAAAGTCTTATGAGTGAACGTAGGAGTCAGGAGTCAGGAGTCAGGAGTCAAAATAAATGGGAATTATAGAGGAGCTAGGAGGAAGAATTTTCCCTTGATTTTTCTGCCATAGTTAGCCCAAAATACTAGACTTTTTGCATTAAAAAGCTCAAAAAGCTAGCACTTTTTTAGGGTCGAAAAAAGTGCGCTTGTTTCAGTCTAAAACGCTCAAAAAGTTAGTTTTTTAGGCGCATAGTTGGGCAGAAAAATCAAGGGACAATTCATATTCCTACATTTCTATTTCTCCTATCTCCTGTCTCCTGTCTCCTGTCTCCTACCCCCTACTAAAAGACTTTTGAGTGCAAACCCTAAGTAGTACAGGAACAAACATTATTGGTGCAAACCAGTAGTGAAGTTGGCGTAGTCTAGCTCTATATGCAAAGATACCAAATGGCTTCTATAGAGAGAGGATTGACTGAATCAAGGAATAAAGGTATAATCAGTCATCAAACATACCTTTATATTGTAATCCATCAGAGCAAAGTTAAAATTCAATAGTAAACAGAACATTCTGATGGCTCAAAACCCTGGTATCATATATATATTTAAACAATTAAAAAAAAATCAAATCAGCAATGATGAAATTATTTACTATTGGTCATTCTAATCATTCCATCGAATCTTTTTTAAGTCTCTTACAAAAACATCAGATAACAGCTATAGCAGATGTTCGATCCTATCCTTATAGTAATTATTTACCTCATTTTAATCAAAAAAACATTCAGCAATATCTACATAAAACCAATATTTCATACATTTTTTTAGGCAAAGAATTAGGTGCAAGAACTAATAATTTAAGTTGTTACGTTAATGGAAAAGCTTTATACGAGCTAATTGCTAAAACAGAAGAATTTCAAAAAGGTTTAGAAAAAGTTTATCAAAGTTTGGAAAATTATAACATTGCTTTGATGTGTTCTGAACAAGATCCAATTACTTGTCATCGTGCTATTTTAGTGAGCCGACATTTAATAAATAAAGGTTTAGATATTTACCATATTCTTAAAAATGGTGACTTAGAGAATCACTCTGCTCTTGAACAAAGACTACTACAAATTAACAATCTTGTTGAAAAACCCCAGCCATTTTTACAATTAAGTCTTTTTGATACTGAAAACTTCAGCCAAAATGCTAGTCAATCCACTAAAAGTTCTCAAGATACAATACTTGAAAAAGCTTACAAAATTCAAGGAGATAAAATTGCATACATAAGCAAAAAATAAGTAAGCATTTAGCTATAGAAATTCTATTTTTCTTGTTTTCAATGTTTACCGAATAATTAATAATGATTAATTAAATAATTCAGGTTTGTTAGCCTCCCCTTGGCAGCGCCGCGAGCTGTCGCTCTACAAAGAAAAAAGAAGAAATAATATTTCCTTATATTCAATTCCGTAACGGTTTTAACCAGAGGTAATTATCCATTATCCATTAATGAACCCTTCTTTCTTCTTCGTTCTTCGTTCTTCGTTCTTCCTTCATTTATCAAATGAAAAAAACTATTGAAATTTTTACAATTGGATTTACACAAAAAACCGCTCAAGAATTTTTTGAGAATTTAACAGCATCAAAAGTAAAATGCGTTATTGATACAAGAGTAAATAATGTTTCTCAACTGGCTGGATTTGCGAAAAAAAAAGATTTAGAATATTTTCTTAAAGTTATTTGCAATATTGAATATATTCATATTCTAGATTTAGCACCTACTAAAGAACTTTTAGATGATTATAAAAAAAAGAGAATTACTTGGGATACTTATGAACAAAAATTTAATCATCTTATTAGTGAAAGAGAAATCGAAAAAAAAGTTTCACCTCAACTTTTAGATAGAGGTTGTTTGCTTTGTAGTGAAGCTAAACCACATCATTGTCATCGTCGTTTAGTAGCTGAATATCTCAACAAACAATGGGGAAATATTAAAGTATGTCATCTCTAAAAAAAATAATTTGTTTAGCTAATTCCTACAAACTAAATGAGCGTTGTATTGCAGGGATTGATTTAGATACGGGAAAATGGGTTCGTCCAGTATGCGATCGCCAATATCCTGAAGATGGAAGAGTGCCTAAAAGAATTAGATTTGTTGAAGGTAGAGAACCAAAACCTCTTGATATTCTTGAAATTCCTCTTGATAATAAAGGAAATGATTTTGGTTTTGAAAGTGAAAACCTTTCAGTATTAAAAGGTGAATGGAAATGTTTAGGTCAAGCTAAAGTTGAAGAGATACTTCAATACTGTAATAATTCCGACTATATCCTACATAACTCTCGTAAATATGTTAATTCTTCCTATCTAAAAACAGTTCCCTTTCATCGACGTCGAACAATTGAAATTGTTAAAGTTCAAAAGCAAAATTTTTCTGTGACTCAAAATGAAGGAGCTAAATTTCGAGGTAGTATCAAAAATAATCATGGTTATTTGCTCTTAAATAATGCAAAAATTACCGATCCAGAATTTATAAAAAACTTAGAAAATGGATACTCTCCAACTTCAAATAATCTTTTGGTGACAATAAGTCTTAGTATGCCTTATGTTCCTTCTCAAAATTGGGAAGGAGAACCTCCTTGTTGGAAGTTAATAGCAAATATAATTGAGTTTTGATTTGCCTAAAAGCTAATAATTCTGAGTGCTTTCCGTTCCAGACTGCTCCGCAAACTCTATTGGTTGTTTCAGACGAAAATATGTTGGAGGTGCTACAACAATTAATAATTAATTATTAATTATTACCTCTCCTTGAAAGCAGATAGGATTGACTAATCATGAAAATTTTTTTCTCTCTTGGTCGATGGTCAAACAGCGAGGAGACCTCACCATTCCTTGACCGCTTGTTTCTCCTTTAAAGGAGAGGCTTTATACCTTAATTATTCGGTAAATCCTATGTATATTATTCTTATGTCTATTCCGTTACTAGCTGTTAAAAGCCATTACTAACCATCACTCCCCTACTCCTGCGCTCAAGAAAACATAGAAAAGTTTTTGAGCATAAGACTATAGAGGAGAAAAACCCGATCGCTGTCATTCAAATTAACTTTTTGACTAGGATGCTTTGATCGACTCATCAATATTTGTCTTATTAATTTCCCAGATTTCTTCTTCTTCTTCCCATTCCCAAATCCATCTGCTATCCACCCGTTTCACGTTCCCGTCAAAATTATAAACTGTCGCCGTTGCCAAAGTCTCAATCCAGACAGTTGCTCCACAAGAATGAGGTTTTTCTGGTCGATAAACAATCCGACAAGGACCGTGAATATCGATTTCATGACCTTTAGCTAAATTTTTAGAACATCGTTTAGCAGAAACTACATGAAGTTCGGTATTACGATTATTTTTATTGATACCTATATTCGGTCGATTGAAATGAATAGTATTCTTGCCACAGTGTCTACAAGAACGCCAACGAGGTTTGGGACCACGACTCCTACCTGCAATTCTAGGCATTCCTTTATATAAAGGAATCACCCAAGTGCGACCATTAATCTTTCTAGCTCCTTGAATCCTACCTTCTTGGAGCAAAACTCGGACTCTTTGAGCAGAAATACTTAAAAGAGAAGCTGCTTCAGTAGTACCAACAAACATGATTTTTTAACTATTTTGATATACGCAATAGTATAACATGAAAGTTCGCCGATCATTTCAGTAGAACTTATTTTTGATAAATAATGGTATTAAATATTGTTGGAAATATAGGAATAAATAATCTTATAACTTTACCTCACGCTTCCTCAAAAGTGCTGTAATTTTTTTTAATGTCCGATCGCTCATTCGGCGATCGCTATAATTGCAAAATAAATTTGTATTATTTATTATTTTCTAGCTTATGTATATTGTTGTTTTTGTTGAGCAATCCAATCAAGAATTAAATCATTAACTATTTCGGGACATTCATCGTGGGGACAATGGCCAGCATTATCAATTTCTGTTAATTTTAAACAAGGATTAAGCTGAACAAACTGACTGGGATTAGCAAATTTAGCAGGAATTAATAAATCTTGCTTACCCCAAATCAATAACATGGGAGTTTCTAGAGTAGGAAGTAAAGCTTTCACACTAGGACCTAACTTTGTACTACCCATAATCTTAAATAGAATACAAAAAGCACGAGAGGCTCCGCGATCGCTTGGCGGTCCTGCTAATATGTCTACAAGTTCTTCTGTGATCCGGTCGGGATTACTATAGGCAATTTTGACCCAACGACGAATAACTGAAGGTCTACTAACTATAGGGAACACAGCTCTCAATAACACCGGAGACGCAACAATATTTTGAATAAACTCAACAGTAGGTAATAACCAAGCTGGAATTGCTTCGGCCTGAGCTGCCGGATCGGGTAAACTAATCATTATCAGCAATGCAACTATATCTGGATAGGTCGCAGTCGCTACTAGAGAAACTAATGAACCAATAGAATTACCAACTAATATTACAGGTACTTGAATGAAAGTCTGCCAAAATTCATACACCTGCTCTACCCAAAAACTAACATCGTAGTTGGCGATCGCTTTTTCAGAAGCACCAAAACCTACTAAATCTAGTGCATAAACTGTATGTTTTTGGCTGAGTACATTTATATTATGTTGCCAATGGCCTATTGATGCTCCAAAACCATGTAGCAGTAAAATAGGGGGGTTTTCTAAGTTATGGCCTTCTAAAGTTTCGTGGTTATTTTGGCATCTAACATAGGTATAACGAATTTGCCACCCTCGCCATACCCAGTCTCTTTGACTACCTATTTTTTTTTGCCAGTTCCTAGTAGTATTGCCCACCATATACTTCAAGAATTCCTAAATATTAAGATTTGCAAAGTGCCAGACACATTACTTTAGCACCAGCATTATTAATTATCTATCTACGATCGTTAGAGAGTTGAGTGCCCAGTATCATTGTCAAACTAATAAACTTGCATAAAAGCCTTCATTCGTGATATTATTATTGTTTATAAGCTAGACTATTTATGTTAAAAACAACATTCCAAAATTAAAATTCAATTTAGATAGATATTGCTAAATTAGCAAATATTCTGTTCTCTATAAACTAGTATGTAACATCAAATCCTCAAATCTATATGAGGTTAGAAACAGGCAAAATGTAGAATACTAAGTCTTGATGCTTTACCGAAAATAGCTGGGAAGCGTAAAAACCCTTGATCATAAAAATCTCCGGCGCTTCAACTAGGGATAGCATCAAAAAAAGGATCTATCTAAAAAGTGTAGCCTGATTTAGTATAAATGTCCCTCTAAACAATCGTTTTAAATATTCCAATTAATGCCAATCGAAAAAAGAAATAATCGTAATCTCCCTCAAGTTAACAACAATATTCGAGTTCCTAAAATCAGAGCCATTGACGCAGATGGCTCTCAGTTGGGAATTATGGATACAGAAGAAGCGTTGCAAATGGCCAGAGAAAAGGAACTAGACCTGGTTATGGTCAGTGATAAAGCTGACCCACCGGTTTGTAGGATCATGGACCATGGGAAGTATGTGTTTGAGCAGAAAAAGAAAGCACAAGAGGCAAAAAAGAAGCAACATAACGCAGAAGTTAAGGAAGTGAAAATGCGCTATAAAATTGAGGAGCATGACTATAATGTTCGCTTATCTCATGCAAAGCGTTTTCTCGAATCAGGTGATAAGGTTAAGGCCACTATTATGTTCCGAGGCCGGGAAATACAGCACAGTAATCTTGCAGAAGCATTATTGATGCGGATGAAAGAAGATCTAAAAGATTTAGCAGAGGTTCAACAAGCTCCCAAGAGAGAGGGACGCAGTATGATGATGTTGTTATCTCCTAAAAAGTAAAGTGGGATAGTCATGACATTGATAACTCCAACTTGATTTGCCAAGGGGTCTCCCGTTAAATCGCAGATTAGATTATAACGGGAGGTTAATAGCCTCTGGTAAATTAAACAGGTGTCAATTGCTGTTCAAATATAGCACTAAAGAGTAGTAGGAAAATTATAATAATTACTGATTGCTACAAAATTAAGCCCACTTGTGAACAGTCAGTCAACATTGATTATTGGCTATAACTATTACAAAGGCATTGGAATTATGCTCTTGGTCAACCCTTGGACTGGTTGAACCAAACCAGGTGTCAAATAACCGTTGTTCGATAGTGTCATGTCCTATGGGTGAGATTCAAGAGTTGCCAGATTATTCTTTTGAGCAATCATCACTCTTACAGACAAAAAACTTATTTCCCGACTACAAGGAAATCTCCATAGGAAGTTCAACAAATTAACTTACAAAGACTAGATCAAGCTTAGAAACGTTGGTTAATACCTGATCAAACTGGTAAACGTGGAGGGCGACCAAGATTCAAAAAATCAGGGAAATTAAAGTCATTCTGTTTTAGTAGAGTTAATCATCCGCTCATCAGTAGACTTGTCGCGAAATAAAACCTTAAAGTTAAATGGAAAATTTCTACCTTTCAATCATTAAATTATGCTGCCATTAAGTAGAAATTCCAGAGTCCAGCTGCAGTGAACATGAAGTGAGCGTCGCGCATCTTTGATGTGATTTCGATATCATCCTCTAGCTGCATTATATCTGTTTACCCCAGATATTGTATGTTCACATTTGACGCTATCGCTACTTTTTTCTTGATTGAGATGTTTTTGTTGGTCAGTTAATTCCTTAGATCGAGGTTTTTTCGTGGGTCGACTTGATGTTGACAAATTCCTTCTGTAACCCCTGGAAACCCAAATCTATAGCAATGTGCTCTGGCATATTTACACATTATTTTTTGTAAACCTTTTCCCTTACTGCACTTTGAGCTACTAAGTTGTAAATACCTGAGCGCTCATTGCTATACATGAATTTTCACTTCATCAGGTACAAAA
Organism: Okeania hirsuta; assembly: GCF_003838195.1. Taxonomy (GTDB): domain Bacteria; phylum Cyanobacteriota; class Cyanobacteriia; order Cyanobacteriales; family Microcoleaceae; genus Okeania; species Okeania hirsuta. The sequence continues at coordinate 20,624 of NZ_RCBY01000060.1, read as the reverse complement.
TCCACCAATTTTTCTTCATCTATAGCAATGAGTGCTGGCATCTTTACATACTACATAAAGAATTTATGTAGTATTGTAGTTGCTGCATGACCTGCATTTTTCATACATAAATTAGGCGATCGCCAAACATTAAAATTTTCAGGATGTGTGTTTAGGTATTGAAAATTTACAGTTTATAATTTAAGAAACTTCTATCTTCAAATAAAGTTTGAGTGTTATGGTACATCCTTACAGTCAAGATTTGCGTCAACGGGCTCTTAATCTCATGATTAATGGTATGTCTATTAGTCATGTGAGTCGTTTATTAAATATAAGTCGGCCTACTCTTCATCAATGGCGAGATCGATATTTAAGCACAGGTTCAACAGCAGCTAAAGTCAGTGTACCTCCTCCTCAGATATCTAAAATTAAAGACTGGGAAGAATTTGAAAAATTTGTTCAGGCATTTCACGAACAAACTCAAAAACAAATGGCTGCAACATGGGGAAACTGTAGTCGTTTTACTATTAGTAGAGGTTAAAAAAAACTTGGTTTTACTCGTAAAAAAAAACATATGGTGATCAAGAAACAGACGAACTAGAAACAGAAGAATTTATCTTTAAACTAAATCAAATGGACAAGAAAGATATTGTTTATGTAGATGAAGCTGGAATAGATAATAGGGAAGATTATACTTATGGTTATGGAGTTAAAGGAAAAAGAGTACCAGGTATGAAATCAGGAAAAAGAACTGAGAGAGTAAGTTGGATTGCAGCTATAAATCAAGAAAAAAAGTTTGCTCCTTTAACATTTATAGGAAGTTGTAATCGTGTATGGCATGAGAGCTGGTGGGAAAATTGTTTACTACCAAAATTACAACGTAGTGGTGAAAGATATGCTATACGAATAATTGATGTAGTTGCTCTTTGAGACGATCGCTTTGAGACAAGAATGTGATTTTTTAATTATCTGTTAAATCAAGTTCCAAGGCGCAATCGCGAGAGGGGTAGTGTCGGCGATCGCATCCATTCTGCGATCGCAAATAAAAAATATCGGTCATTTAGCAGCACTTGTATTGCTTTTGCAGTTTTATGTAGTATGTAAACATACCAGCGCTCATTGCTATATTTAACGAGAGAGAACTTCACAGTTTAGGATAATACTAATTAAGTTTGAGTGGGTGAAGCTAGCTCTCCGTTCTACTTGATTTATTAAGTACATTCCTCTTCTGATAATTTTCAGGAGAGGATTTAAACTATTGGGCAAGAAGTATACTTTCTTAAGTATAGATTTAAGTTCAAATTCAGCAAATTCATGGAACAGAGAAGTTTGAAAAATTACACAGGATTAGGAGATAAACTGCTAATATCCCTCAATCTCCGTTCTGAGGAAGTAGAGCGAACCTTGCTAATGTTTGCGGTATATACTCTTACTTCTGTCGGATTAATTTGGTTAGAACTAAGTACAGTTAGTTTATTTTTAGACCAGTATGGTGCTGACAAACTACCATGGATATATATTGCCAGTGCTGTTATAGGTTCAGGTCTGGGTTTTGTCTATTCTTGGCTACAAAAAATCATGCCTCTGCGTCGAGTAATAATAGTTATTCTATTACTAATGGCAGCACCTTTGTTTTTATTTCGGTTTGGTATTGGTATCGAAAATGTACAGATAACTGGTCTGAGTTTAGCTTTTCTGACTACCTTTATGATGTGGTTGTGGGTAGAAGCTTGTTATTTGCTCAACGATCTGAATACCTCAATCACAGCTAATCAGTTATTTAACATCAGAGAAATTAAGCGAACATATCCAATAATTAGTAGTGGTTTTTTAGTAGCAGGAGTAATTAGTGGATTTTCTCTACCTTTAATACTATACTTTGTTGGACTGAGTAATGTTACAATAATATCTGGATTAATGATAGTATGTGGGTCAGGAATACTGTTATTTTTGTCAGAAAAATATCAACAATCTTTTCCTGACTCTAGCCGTTGGATACCGGAAGAAGACGAACAAGAATTTTCTACAAGGAACATTCAAGGACCTCTACAAGGTTATATACTCCCATTAATCATATTTTTTGTAATAGCAGAAGTTCTCTATGTATTAATAGACTTTCAATTCTTTTATCAACTAGAACTGCAAAACCCAACAACTGATGGAGCAAGTCAAATAGCAACTTTCTTAGGTTTATTTGAGGGAGTTTTGAGTACCTGCCAAGTAGCAACTCAATGGTTTGCCTCTAGTCGTCTAGTAGAAAGAATCGGAGTTTTTGGTACAGCGATGATACTACCAATAGGAGCAATAGCTTTAGGCTTATTTTCTTTTACAGGCGCAATAACAGGATTATTTTCAGTATTTATCGGATTAGTAATTCTGAGATTTTTAGATGAGTTACTACACTATACATTGATTGAAACTACTGGACCTGTTTTATTCCAACCTCTGCCTGAAAATATTCGCAGTGATGTTCAAACAATGGTAAATGGGGTGGCAGAACCATTTTCTACAGGCTTGAGTGGATTAATAATACTAGCAATTCTCTGGTTATGTAGATTAATATTAAATCCTAGTCACAGTGGGTTTCAAGACCAGCAGGGTCTGATATTTGTAATAGCAATTCTGATATCTGGTTTCGTATGGTTGGGAGTAATATGGTTAATTAGAAGCCAATATATTGGCTTGCTAGTAAGAAGCGCTGGTAAAGGAAGACTTGGTGTTTTGGATGTAGATATGCGGGCATTGAAGCGCTCGGTAGTAGAAACTTTGCAAAAAGGTACAGCAGAAGAAGATAAACGTTCCTGCATTGAGTTACTTAGTCAAATAGATAAAAAAAATGTAGGGGAAATACTGGCTCCACTTTTGCCGGTTATGTCATCTGAATTACAACGTCAAAGTCTCGAAGTAATGTTGAATCATCCTAACCCAACTTATCTCGAACAACTACGTTCCCTAGTTCAGACATCTATACCACCAGAAGTATTGGCTTTGGCTTTACGCTATATTTGGCTGACAGAATCAGAGCCAGAGATTAATCAAATACGACCTTATTTACAACCTTCAGTAGATCCAGTGGTAAGAGGTACTGCCGCAGCTTTAATTATGCGTCGAGGCGATCGAGGGCAAAAAGCTGAAGCTACTAATGTTTTACGCAGGATGATTACTTCCAAACTAGAAAAAGAAAGAGTTATGGGCGTTCGTGCTTTGGGGGAAGCAGATTATTTGCAAGGATTACGATTGTATGTCCCTAGTTTATTACAGGATGAATCGTTACGAGTGCGAAAGTATTGCATGGATGTAATTGCTGCTACTCGTTTGGAAAGCTACTACCCCTCTTTATTGCGAGGTTTGTCTTACAAATCTACTCGGGAAGCTGCGTTACAAGCATTGGTGAGGTTAGGTAATGATGGGATTCCGATGTTGGTAAAGTTGGCAGATGATTCTCATAAGTCAGATTTGGTCAGATTACAGGCTTGGAATGCTATTGGTGAAATTGGTACAATTGAAGCGCTGGATGCTCTGGTAAACAGAATGATGACTACCTGGGGTATAACACGCCGTAATATTCTGCGAAGATTGTTGACAATGCCAGGGGAAGTTGGAATTGAGGGGGTACTTGAACGGGTAGGTCGTAGCGGTGTAGAAATTTTAATTGAGCAAGAGTTGATGTTTATGGGGCAAGTTTATGCAGGTATAGTAGATTTGTCTAGGGTGGATATGACTTCTACTACTACTTTATCTCCTATCGTAGAGGAGGTTAATGGAAAACTGAGTACTGATTATACGCAAATGTTACTTCGGGCATTAAAATTGCTGGAGTTAGATGCTATAGAACGGTGTTTCTTATTAATGAAGTTTCTCTATCCATTGGGAGCTATTCAGGCAGCAGCTTTTAATATTAAGTCTGACTCACGTTCAAATTTAGCCCGTGGTTTAGAGATTTTAGATAATACTGTAGATATTTCCTGTAAGCGATCGCTGATTGATATTTTGGATCAAAACAGTTATGAGGAAAAGTTAAGTAGTTTGTCTGAGATGGTGGTTTATAAACTAATGGCTCCTAGCGAACGTTTACGGCATCTGTTAAATTTACGTCATTTTCTTTCTGATTGGGCTTTGGCTTGTTGTTTGCAGATGGCTCGTGCAGCTCGTTGGGGTTTAACTGCAGAGCAAACTTTAGTTTGTTTGCGTCATCCTACAGGTTTTGTGCGGGAGGCGGCTTTAGCTTATTTACGGATGGCATCTCAACGTGCTTTGGTTGAATTATTACCTAATTTGAGAAGTGACCCAGATCCTCTGGTAGCTGCTCAAGTAGAACAAATGATTGTTGAATTTGGTATTGGTTAACAATAGCAGGGTAGTTATCGTAATTTGGATAAGTAGATAGGCAAATTTGTTTGTATATCTACTATAAGAATACTCAATCTACTTGACTAAAATAATTTTCAAAAAAATCAAAGTCTCTCCCTAAAGTAGATTTGGTTATTGAGGTAATTAGCCTATAATCTACTAATAACTAGAGATACATTTTCTGTGCCGATTTTGCCTACTTCGGTTATGAATTATACCAATTTGGAAAAAGAATGTTACGAATAATCAGGGCAATTAAATGACTTTATAGGAGATGTCCCTTGAAGTAAAAATATCAATTCTGACCTAATAAATGGTATCAAAGCTATTTATTCTGTAAGTCGCCAATCTGACAGCTCCCCTACCTGACTCCTGACTTCCCCTCCTGGGAGGGGGAGGGGCGAGGGGTGGGTTGACTCCTAAGAAATAACCTATTTATTTGTAGCAAATATTTATCAATTTGGTATTATAAGGGTTTTCACATAGATAGACTACAGTGGCCAAAGCATTTTTCTACTGCCTCTGTTGGTGCGCATTCCCTCTCTTGGTTGACATTCTCATGGCGAGGAGACCTCGCCGGATTCCAACCGCTTGCGTCTGTCGCACCCCGTGGGGTCGCGCCGCTACTCCATTTTCTCTATCCCCTAAGCAAAAATAATTTTGTAGTCTACTTAAATGAAAAGCGCTGTAAATTAATTTTGTGGCGTTGTACAGTGACGAATAATACCAAATCCGGGTATAAAAAAAGGCTTGTCTTATCTCTCAATCCTATGTATCGTATAAAACTACCATTTTTTTTATACCCTCTTACTAGGGTAGATTTGGTATGATTTGAGATTTTTGATGAACAGGATTTTGGATTAATCAATTCCTGTAATGATTAATGTTAGGTTTTTTTTAGTCAAAGTCTAAACTATTTTTTGGCAATATCATTCCATAATATGCAACACCAATTTTGTATATATACCAGATACTTCTGATAACTTGCAGCAAGTATAAAAATTAAATCTCTTTTCCCTTTTTTTTCAAATACTTCTGTTTACCTTTTAGGTGACTTGTACAAAAAGTCTATTGATATGATTAATTTTAATTATGGGATAGTGTAAACTAAAGAAATGCAAGGTCATCTATCAAATGTTATCTGAACATTATTAACCATTAAAATTTGCTCAATAAAACGTGATTATTAAATTTGTTTATTCACCAAAGGGAAGGGTGTAAATGTTATGCTGACAAGTGTAGAGCGTCTTTTATTTATTAGAGCTGTCCCAATTTTTAGAGAATTAAGAGATGATTTCTTAGTACGTTTAGCTTCTGTTATGGATGAGCTATCTTTCCCTAGTAGTTATAGCATTTTTACTGAAGGGCAAGAGGGAAGGTCTCTTTATATTGTGGTATCTGGTAAAGTTAGAGTTCATTTGGCAGACAGGGAGTTAGCAAGGTTAGAACAAGGAGCTTGTTTTGGTGAAATGTCTTTGTTTGATGCTGAACCTCGTTCTGCTTCTGTAACTACTTTAGAAATTTGTGAATGTTTGATGTTAACTCAAATGCAACTTTATGATGCAATTGATGAAACACCAGATATTGCTATTAATATTATTCGTCTGTTGTCTCGTCGTATTCGTGAACTAAATCAAAAAATTAATGCCAGAGAAAATAGTATAGCTACTACTAAAGTAGCCGAGTTTCGTTAGTTCACCAAAATATTCAGTAAATTGGTTTTGTCTAAATAAAACCAACATCGCTTATACTTACAGCACTTTTGAGGATGGTGAGGTACGGTAACAGGAATGAGTGAACCAATTTCTCATATCAGTTAAAGTTACTTGCTAAATTGCTTCCATTAATGCTATTTCGAGCATCATCTCTAGTACGAGCCGCAACCCCTCGCAAATATTCTTTAATTTTTGACCAACAATTTTCAATTGGGTTAAATTCAGGAGAATATGGAGAAAGATATAGCACTTTTATTCGGAGCTTCTTCAATTATATTTCTGATTTCCTCAACTTGATGAGCTGGTAAATTGTCCATTACCAAATATGCACCTGGCCATAAATTAGGTAATAAAACTTGTTCAATAAAAACTTGAAAAACATTTTCACCGAGAAATTGTGGGTATGCGCCTCCCCTTTTCAGGGGAAAAAAGAAAAAATTTTTCATGATTAGTCAATCCTCTTGTTTTCAAGGAGAGGTAATTATTAATTATTAATTCTTGAATTGTACCACTATCAATGGTCATAATCCCAGAAAAACCAGACAAAGAAATTGCACCAATTAATGTTAAGTTTGTTCCTCTTTCATCGGGACGAGTATCATCAACTTTATTTCCTTTGGCAGAACGGCCATAGGTTCTAGTCATGGCTAAATTTATAGCAGTTTCATCTAAAAAAACTAGGTTTTTTGCCTGGATATCTAGAACGTTTTCCCAATAATCAAGCCTTTTTTCCAGATTTTTTGTGGTTCCTGCTTGAGCTGTGCGAAAAGTTTTTTTTCGCGTCAAGTTGAATTTTTGAAGTTCAACACACAGAGTAGAGCTACTTACTGAGAAATTGTGGGTATGCGCTTCCCCTTTTCAGGGGATAATAAATAAAAATTTTCATGATTAGTCAATCCTCTTGTTTTCAAGGAGAGGTAATAATTAATAATTAATTATTAATTGTTGAACATAGTCTCCATCAATTCACACAATTTCTGGTTGGTCTCCTCTAGACAAACATTGATCTATTAGAGACATTGTTAAGTCTGGTTTCTTGACAAATTCTGGGTCTTTTTTTCCTTTGGGAAAAGAATCAGCTTTCTGATACAAAGCTATATCTCAAGGCAGACTTTTAACTCGATCATCAAGATTAGTTGTAACTACGACTACACCATTATCTGTTTTTCCTATTTCTCCTAATATATTGTCACCCTACTCCTGCAGTTAAATTACCACTTCTTGCTCCGTCTTTACGCCGAGGAAACCTCGGTGCAGGCGGTGCGCTTTTTCTGTGGCCTGAATCGTCTATAATTAAAGCAAATAAACCAGAAGGTTTTGTTTGACGACATTCCCACATCACTTGAAGACAAAGCTGATTCACAGCATCTACGGACCAATTTGCTCGAACTAAAAAATGCCGTAATTTGTGGTAGGTGTGACCTACAGACCATGTTGGCAATTTGAGACAAGTTTTTTCTGTGGCTTTCTCCTAATCATCCTCCTATATACTCTCGGTTACCCGATTTTTTGAGCTTTTGTCTTAAATACATTGTTAAAGCGATTTGCTTACGCAACGCTACCGCGAACGCACCATCGATGCAAACAAGGGGGCATGGCCACTGAAGTTGTTTCTTTCATCGGACTTTCCCCAGGGAGTAATTAACGTCAAATACTTGTCAGGTATATATTATCACCTTTTTTTTACCTTTTTTTCACTAAAGTCCCGTTAATTAGAAACCAACATTCGGCACTTTATTTCAAAGTATACAAAGATTATGTTTTAGTAAAAATCGGAGCTGGTAACAGAGATTTAGGGTAAAAAGTACGCAAAATTAATTACAAATTTTGCAAAACTTAATTTATGGTGATAGAACCCATTTGAGATCTATATTAAAAATAGAGAAGGAGATGGGGAGATGGGGAGATGAGAGTATTTTTCTACCTGCAAGGGAAGCTACCAGGTTTGCTATTGGGCGACGCGGGGTCTCATCCGCTTTTTCCCCATTCTCGTTCCTGAATTTCCACAACTTCCTCAGGCTGAGGACGGAAGCCAAAAGCGCATACCGCGTCCAAAGATACGCTCAGGGGTTCTATAAGAATTACATAGAATCGGAGTAGGTAAAAATTTTTTTTGAGTACTTATCTTTATTTGCTTTTATTTGATTTTATTTGCCTTTAAATCAAAAATATCATGTCCGCTTGAATAACTTATACTTTGGTTAAAGGAAGGCAGAGGGCAGCTATGCTTAAGGGTTTCTTTCAATTGAAACTTAATTCTGTAGAACCCCTGAGTGGTATCTTTTTAGGAATTGGTGATCATGAGTAGCGATGGCCAATTATCATAACCAACAGCTGAGTAAATGCCAGCCTTCAAGTAGTTTCACAGATCAAGAATGGGTTCTGATTGAACCATTGTTGCCAAAAAAAAAAAGAAAACTTGTCCCATGATCGGGGAGCAAAAGACAAATATTGGATGGTGTATTCTATCAACTTAAAAATGGTTGTAATTGGTCTGATTTACTCAAAGATTTACCTCTTTATTCCACAGTTTTTTGGCAGCTACATTCAGTGGCGCTCTCAAGGAGTAATTGAGAAGATTAGAGATGTTTTACAGCCTCAAGTACGTCAACAAGTAAAAAAAAAGCCAAATGGACAACTTTAATCATCATTGATTCACAAGCGGTGAAAAATACTTGCAATGCTAGTGTAGAGTTCAAAGGATTCTGTTTTGACAAGGGCACTAACGGAAATAAGAGCCATTTAGCGGTTGATAGTCTGGACTTTCCCTTTTTTACCCATTGTACATGCATCGTCAGTTTCTGATGATGTGGGATGAATAGAAATGTGATCAGACAACATCGACTAGTTTAAATCCAAACCAGTCAACATTCCTAAAACTACTATATTACTTGATAATGGATACCACCCCGAAAAGATAATAGAGGAGTTAAAGAAAATTTATCCGGCAATTATGTATGACCAAGATTCGGCTTAAGCTATCACCAAAGCCATCAAAGTTAGAGAAAGAGAATCTTGGAAAAAAAGGATTTGTGCCAGTTAAAGCATTCCGGGGTCATAGAAAGAACCAACTCATGGATGGAAAGATGTAAAAGCTTGACCAAAAACTTTGTTTGCGCAGCATTCCGCAGGAAAAGGACTCTTAACAATGCTACAGCTAAGATTAATTTGTGCTTTATTCGACTGATGCTGAAGAGGTTGACGATCGCATAGATACCACTCAGGGGTTCTATATACGCTCCAATGCTACCAGACATAATATCATACCTTGATTCAGCAACGCCGTAATCATTTATTCCCAATTTTTAGGATATACCTAATATAAATACTTAATTATTCTCCTTTTTATCATACTATTTTTTCTATTACACAAGCTAGGCTGGGAATGTCGAAAATTATGACTAGAATAGACGAAAAATAAATGGATAACAATAAGGTTTATTAGGATTATTTATCACATTGAGAATGGCAATAATTGGCATGACAAAACTAATAATTGCTAACAAAACTAATAAAGGAATACCAATAAGCAACCAGATCAATATACCGAATATAATAGCGTAAATATAAATGTTAATATGAAAATTCAAAGATTCTTTAGCATTACTTTTTACAACCGAATCATTAGTTAAGAGTAAAATAGCTATTGGTATCCCTACAGATACAATAGTTGTACTCAAGAAAATTGCTCCATGACATAAAGCTGATAGAATTTTTCTTTTGTCAGCATCCATTAAATATTTCTCCTGATTCAAATTAGATATAGCAGGGAACAGAGAACAGGGAACAGTGGGAAAAATATTTCCCCTTATTAGGATCATTATCAGTCTATGTCCTAACCTACCTGTATATTCCTATATTTGTTTTTTCAAACCAAAAAATAATAGGCAGAGACCAGTAATTTAGTGGTTATTAAATTGACTTAAGTCTAATTATAGCTCTGTTGTTTGTTTTGTTTTCTGGCGGATAGGAATTTCAATTAAAAATTCTGTTCCTTGTTTTGGTGTAGAAGTACAATTTAGTTTGTCTTGATGTTTTTCAATAATAACTTGTTGACATACGGATAATCCTAGACCAGTACCACTGCCTATAGGTTTCGTAGTAAAAAATGGGTCAAATATTTTCTGAAAAACTATTTCTGTCATACCTATACCATTATCCGAAATAATAATTGCTACTTATTGAGAATATATAGCTTTTGCACTAATTTTAATAGCTGGTAAATTGTAAGCATTCAGCCGTCAGCTATTAGCTATCAGCTATTGTTTTTAGTAAGCGTTCAAAGCTGTATTAATTGAGCCAGAATTAAATCTTACTACAAAAGACCTTAAAGTCTATATTCATTTAAACTCCGTCCTGAAAAGGAGTGTCTTATTGCTGAGAGTTGACTGCTAATAGCTGAATACTTACGGTAAATTTAATTTCATCTAAAGATTTATGTGAATCGCCATACATTCTGGCTCTCTTTAATGCACTAAAATCATGTTCAATGTTATTTAAATCAGCAGAATATTTGGGGAGGAATATTACTTGATGTTCTGTTTCTTCTACTATTTCTCTAATTAGATTTTGGCCATGGATTGGAGGATGATCCATAATTAATACTCAAGGAATTTCTCATGAGGCTCATAAATATTTTGATACCCAGCCTTCAAAGCCTTCTGCATTTTTACTTCCTGTGAATATCATTGGGGCTATTAAGTCATGCATTTCTTTTTCTTCTCCCCCCTACTAGGTGTTCTCTTTTTCCTCCCTTTCCTTGTCTGTCTCCATCAATTTTCTTACCTGTTTTTGACCAAGCATCAATACAACTGCTTTCCTCCTCAAATCCTGATTCATCAATATATACCCTTACTTTGACTTCCATATATTTTGATTAATTCTCTCCAGGAGCTATCATATTTTATTCTTTCTTTTCTATTGCTTTGTCTATCACGCAGTTCTTTTTTTTTCTAGTTATTTTAATTTTTTTCAGGGCACCCCAAATTGCTGTTGTACTGACTCCAAATTTTTCTGCTATGAGTTTAAGTTTTGCTTGTGGATTTTCTTTTATATCTTTTTCTAATTCTTTTCTATCTAGTTTTCTGTGACGATTCCTTACTTTTGCGGCTTCAAGCTCTTCCCGATCTAATCATCTATAATATGGATGCTCTTCCGATTCCAAAGAGTTTCGCTGCTTTGGTGATTTTACCACCGCTTTCTACGTAATCTATCACTTTTTGTCTTAAGTCTAAACTATCACTCATTCTTTAAACTATCCTCAATTCTATTTGAGTATTTTACCCGATTTTTTTCTCATCCTTAAGTTAAACGACTATATCTATCCTCCTGTCAATGTCGTCTGAGACTTTCTTCAAATAAATCATATTGCTTGTAGGATGTTAGTCTGGAATTTTTTTAAAAGATTAGCAGTAAAAATAGGAAAAACTATTTATAAAATCAAACATGAATTGCTCTGCTGATTATTTGCTCGAAGAGCTGAAGCAGCCTACAATAAAATTCAGGGCTATTTTTATTTGATAGGTGTTTTTTACCTTTGTTTTAACTATGTTAATTGTCTTGAGGCGATCGCGCTTGATTTTTAAGCGTTAGCGGAGCTTTGCGTCAGCAATCGTTCTGTTTACCATGCGCTATATGTAGTGTCTTTGCATAAGTCCTGAACTTATTGTTAATTGCCTTTAGTTTTTTAGGGCTAGAAAGTTCTAATAACTTGGATATTAATGGTATTAAAGTTCCTGCTGTGAATACTGATATTCCCGCAGTTATTGCTTTAAATATACCCGATAGCCAATAGGTGAGATGTCAGAGAGTCCAAATTGCCATTCAGTAGGTCATTCCATAGGGAACAATAAATGCACTAAACAAAACAAATATTTTTGGATAAGGCACATTCTGTCACTTCTGAATGAAATAAATTAAAGAAATAGGGATTGAAAAGTAAGCTAAGATAATGAATAAATCTGATAGTCATACTAATCCTGATTGCCAAAGATAATAATGTCCGTGAGGAATATAGTTTCATGTACTCCAAATATTTGATAAGAATTCCATATAACTTGCCTCTCTTCATAAATTATTTAATTATTGAGTTTTAACTTGTTTAATATTAGCTTTATTCTATTTATTTGTTTTTGATTTTAAAGTGATATATATAGTAGTTTTAGTGCGGATTATATGATAATTATAAATAGATAAAATATTATATAGCAATCCTATTTCAGTTGTGAAAAAGATCTTTTAATTTAGGGCACAGGCAACAAGGAATAGAAGTAAAAGTTTCAGAGTTTTGATATATCCTGTATATTTTTTACAAATGATTTCTGATTGCTATAGTATAGATAAATATATAATATGATTAATTGTTGCCTATTTTAGGAGTTAAACTAAATAATGTCCATTGAAATTGAAACAGAATTGCAAACAGCCGTGGATAAACGGCGTAACTTTGCGATTATTTCCCATCCTGATGCGGGTAAAACTACTCTTACAGAAAAACTTTTGTTGTATGGAGGTGCTATTCACGAAGCTGGTGCAGTAAAGGCTAAAAGAGCGCAGCGTCATGCTACCTCTGACTGGATGGAAATGGAACAACAACGGGGTATTTCTATTACCTCAACAGTTTTACAATTTGAATATCAAAACTGTCAAATTAATCTGTTAGATACTCCCGGTCACCAAGATTTCAGCGAAGATACATATAGAACTTTAGCTGCAGCAGACAACGCTGTAATGTTAGAAGATTCTGCTAAAGGTTTAGAACCTCAAACTCGTAAATTATTTGAAGTATGTAAAATGCGAAAGCTTCCCATTTTTACATTTTTTAATAAGATGGATAGACCAGGGCGAGAACCTTTAGAACTCTTGGATGAAATAGAAAAGGAATTAGGTTTAAAAACATATCCTGTAAATTGGCCTATAGGTATGGGCGATCGCTTCAAGGGAGTTTTTGATAGGAGAAAGGAACAAATTCATTTGTTTGAGCGTAGCGTTCATGGTAGTAAAGCTGCAAGAAATACGGTAGTAAATTTGGGCGATCCTCGCATCGAAGAATTACTGGAGCAAGACCTTTATTATCAACTTAAAGAAGATATAGAATTGCTGGAAGAATTAGGTTCAGATTTAGATTTAGAAGAGATACATAAAGGTGAAATGACTCCTGTATTTTTTGGCAGTGCTATGACTAATTTTGGGGTGCAATTATTCTTAGATGCTTTTTTGGAATATGCTCTAAAACCGGGTATTCATAAAAGTACGGTAGGTGAAGTTTCTCCTACTTATCCAAATTTCACTGGATTTGTGTTTAAATTGCAGGCTAATATGGACCATAAACACCGAGATAGGGTGGCTTTTATTCGGGTTTGCACGGGAAGATTTGAAAAAGATATGACTGTTAGTCATGCTAGAACAGGTAAAACAGTTCGATTGTCTCGCCCGCAAAAGTTATTTGCTCAAGATAGAGACTCTATTGAAATTGCTTATCCAGGAGATATAATTGGTTTAAATAATCCAGGGGTATTTGCTATTGGAGATACTATTTATAATGGCAAAAAATTAGAGTATGAAGGTATCCCTTGTTTTTCACCAGAAATATTTGCTTATTTAAGAAATCCTAATCCTTCTAAGTTTAAGCAATTTCGGAAAGGAGTTAATGAGTTACGAGAGGAAGGTGCTGTACAAATTATGTACTCTGCAGATGAGGCAAAAAGAGACCCTATTTTGGCTGCTGTTGGGCAACTTCAATTAGAGGTTGTTCAGTTCCGAATGCAAAATGAATATGGAGTTGAAACTAATTTGGAAATGTTGCCTTTTACTGTGGCACGTTGGGTTAATTCTGGTTGGGATGTACTCAAAAAAGTTGGTAGGTTATTTAACACTGTGGCGGTAAAAGATAGCTGGGGACGACCTGTTTTGTTGTTCAAAAATGAGTGGAATTGTCAACAGGTAGAATCTGAGCATCCAGAGTTAAATTTGAATACTACTGCGCCAGTTGTTTCTGGTCAGGAACCTGAGTCTTTGTGAGTAGAAGGAGGAAGTCAGAAGTCAGAAGAGCTTAAATTTCAAAGGGAATTTTCAACTTGATTTTTGATAGATAGCTATCTATTTTCAATTTTCAGTCAGAAGTTAGAAGCCACAAGTCAGAAGTCAGAAAAGCTTAAATTTCAAAGGGAATTTTCAACTTGATTTTTGATAGATAGCTACCTATTTTCAATTTTGTTGAAATAATTCAATGAAGGAGGGAAAAAGTAATCAGAAATAAGGAATTGAATATCACAATAGTTGATTCATCCCCTGAAGCACTCATGGTAAATCTGAGGTCAAACTAATTTCTGCTCTCTGTTGTGAATACCGCAATAGTCATTTCATTCCCTGAAGCACTCGATGGTGAGTCTGAGGTCAAACTAATAGAGTTAGTTTATGTGATTTTACCAAACCTATAGCTGTACGGTCTAACTCCCTATAATAGACTGTAAAAATCTTTTTTTTATCAAAATAATATGGGTCGTGCAACCCCGCCTTTTAAGGCGAAATATTTTTGGAGAGTTGCTCAAATCCCCTACTTCCCCTCCCCTCCTGGGAGGGGTTAGGGGTGGGTTAACTTCTGACTTCTGACTTCTGACTTCGTTAACGGTTATTACAACAGCAAGATTGCTAAATTAAGATAATATAGCTTCTTCAAAATCAATAGAGCTGCAACGCCTTTGATGCAAGGAAAGTTATTTTACAAATGATTTAAACGGGTTATAGATTTACTCAAATATTGCCAATAATTAACAATGAAACGAAAAAAAATTATTATTCTATCAACTATATGTTTACTAACTGTAGGAATTGCAGAATTTTCTAGACAAAAATTAAGTGATGATTGTGCAAAATGGTATTGCTCCGGAGGTTGAGATTTCGGGTAGTGGTTTAGATTCTGAGGTCAGGGTCGGGGAAAGTATGATTTTGTTTGGTGAGGATAGAGTAATTTTCAGGAAGTGAAATATTAAAAATTTAACCCCTCTTTGGTAGAATTATCAATCACATTTTTGATTGTATCTCCCTGCATTTCCAGATCAATTTCTCTCATAAGTTTGGCAATCCGTTTGGCAAAATAATATACTCGTTTCAAATACTCAATAAAATCTGATTCAAGGCCAAACGCAACCAACCGATTCGGTTGGTCAGCAGTTAAACGCATAGCTAGATGAGTATGTGCTTGGCTAGCCAACTCGTTAATTTGGGGTTTCATTGCCACCACCTGGGCAGCTAACTGCGGATCAGAGGAAACTACTGATTTGAGCGCCTGGTCTACAGCAAAACAAACCTCTTCATGCAGAGACTTTAAAACCTTTTGGGTAGTATCACTAAACTGAAGCTCATGGTGTAGCCGATCGTTGCCAATTTCCACTACATTAGTCTCAATAGTATCCCCGATATTTTCAATATAGTTGGCAATCTTTAGGTACATAGACAAAAGTTCAGATTGTTGGGTCACTAAGGTTTCCAAACTCAACTGACTGAGGTAAGTTACAATCGCCCCATAAAGTCGATCGACCTCATCATCCATTGCTCGTAGTGCTGCCACCTCATCACTGGTCCCACCCTCCACCACTGGCAGACAACCGCGCACCATCTTCAGAGCAATGTCTCCTACTTGCCCTAACTCTAAACGAACCCGATCTAAGGCCAAGGTGGGAGTAGTCAGCAACATCTGATCGAGAAATTTGGGTTGCCTTGGCCAAACTGCCGGATATTTAGCGGGCACCAACTGTTGCACCAACTTGGCCAACAGGGGAGCAAACCCAATAAAAATGAAAGCATTGGCCACATTAAATAAAGTATGAGCATTAGCAATTTGGCGTGGGGTTTCCATTGCTAGCTTGGACATACCTTCGAGGGAAGATGAAACAGGTGTCAGCCAACGTACTGTATCCGCTAACTGATTAATCAACCCAACCCAAAGCAGAACACCCAAGATATTAAATAAAACATGAGCGATCGCTGCCTGAACCGCTTCTGAAGGTTTGCCGATCGTCGCCAACATTGCCGTAATGCAAGTACCAATATTTGCACCAAACACCAGGGCAATTCCAGCTTCGAGATTCAATAAGCCTTGACTTGCCAAAACAATCACCAAGCCTGTGGTAACAGCAGAACTTTGTACTAAAGCAGTAAACACCGTGGCAATGGTAATCCCCAGTAAAGGATTTTCTACCTGCTGCATCAAGCTAATAAAAGGTGGATAGGTTTGTAGGGGACTGGTGGCAATCTTCATTAACTCCATGCCATAAAACATCAGACCCAATCCCATCAACAGCAAACCATACTGGCGAGAGTATCTTCGCTGGGAAATTAGTTGCAAGACAAAGCCAATGGCAAAAAGCAATAGAGCCGAGCGAGTAATTTTAAAGGCAATAATCTGAGCAGTAATGGTCGAGCCAATATTGGCCCCCATAATTACCCCAATTGATTGAGGCATGGTCATTAATCCGGCAGAAATAAAACCCACCACCAAAACCGTCGTCACTGAGGAGGATTGAAGCACTGCTGTGATAAATGCTCCAACCACTAAACCATTCCAACGATTCGAGGTCAGTTTCGCGAGCATTCGCTTCATAGATTTGCCCGCCACTTGCTTTAAGGACTCGGTCATTTGTTCAAGTCCAAATAAGAAGAATGCGAGTCCTCCACAGAGACCCACGGTAATTTGTCCGAATTCTAAAAGACTAATTGAGTTGGTTGGTGTCATTCTTTGTCATAGTTATTCAGTGTATGGTGATTGTTAATTTCTGAACTATTCTCATACTAAATAATTCCATTATTCCCAGTGCCTTTACTGTATCTATAATACCTCATATACTGGTTCAAAAAGAGACATCAGAAAATCTAGCTGCCAAACTATTATATTACACAGAAAATGCTTCGACCTTCAACAACTATCCTGAATATCAAAAAGAATTGAACAAGGCTAAAAAGTTAATTTGATCACTACCAAATTCTGAAGCCAAACAAAATTTAATCAATGCATTAACTATTCATATTGTTGTTGATTACTTATTTGATTGTGCCAGTAGCGACTTTTACAAAAATTGTGATATTCTAAAGCTTAGATGGAGTTGTTCGCCTACACGCATGACTTTTTATTCAACTAAGTTTGTTTATACATTCACACACAAAGTTGTTTCAGGAACAATACCAAAAATCTTTTAATCTTGTGAAGCTTCTAAAGGTAAAAAGCTTTACCTCCATTGATACTTGCTAGAAAACCATCAGCATCTTCATTATCTTCATTCTCAAAAGCTCCTAAAAAATCAGCGGGTCAAAAGATTTTCACTACCATTTTTACAAAAATTGTGATATTCTAAAGCTTAAATGCAGTCGTTCGTCCATAAATATGATTTTTTATTCAACGATACAAATAGTGGGACTTACACAAAATAAAGGCAGAAAATAGGCTCAAATATAGATAGGCAGGGGCTTTCACGTCAAAAAGGCAAAAATCCTGAATTATCAAGGGTTCTAGCCATTTTTAAGGCTTTGACGTAATTCCCTTGTCTAGACTGACTTTGACGAATTTTTCCTACCAAAAAATGTTTAAGTCCCAATAGTATAGTTTTAAGTGCAATCAAAAATATTGTAGAAAAGAATATCAAGAAAAACAACACCTTTAGAAGTTCTATAAATAATGTTCCATCTAATCATCCGTGAATCCGTGTCAAAAATCCGTGTTTTGCCTTTCCTATTTCCCGAATTACTACTCCCTACTCCCTACTTCCTACTCCCTAAATAAAACAAAATGATTAAAATTATCCATCTTTCCGACATTCATATTGGTAGTGGTTTTTCCCACGGTCGTATCAACCCAGAAACAGGTTTAAACACTCGCCTCGAAGACTTTATTTCTAGTCTAAAACTTTGTATAGATAGAGCAATTTCTGAACCAGTTGATTTAGTTATTTTTGGTGGAGATGCTTTTCCAGATGCTACTCCCGCGCCATACATAAAACAAGCTTTTTCTCGTGAATTACGCCGTTTAGTAGATGCTGAAATTCCCACAGTATTATTAGTAGGAAATCACGACCAACATTCCCAGGGTCAAGGAGGGGCAAGTTTAGGTATTTATAGTACATTAGGAGTGCCTGGAGTTGTGGTAGGCGATCGCTTAGAAACTCACAATATTCAAACTAAAAGTGGTGCTATTCAGATTATTACTTTGCCTTGGTTAACTGCTTCTAGTTTAATGACAAAATCTGAGACTGAAAGTTTATCTATGGGTAAAGTTAATGAGTTATTAATTGAAAAATTGAAGTTGGTATTAGAAGCAGAAATTCGCCAATTAAATCCAGAAATTCCGACGGTACTTTTAGCTCATTTAATGGCAGATAGGGCGAGTTTAGGTGCGGAACGTTTTTTGGCTGTGGGTAAGGGTTTTAATATTCCTGTTTCTTTGTTAAATCGTGATTGTTTTGATTATGTAGCTTTAGGTCATGTTCATAAACATCAAAATTTGAATAAGTCTAATAACCCGCCAATTATTTATCCGGGAAGTATTGAAAGAGTAGATTTTAGTGAGGAGAAAGAAGAAAAAGGTTTTGTTTTGCTTGAACTAGAGAAAGGTGCAGTTAAATGGGAATTTTGTTCTTTGCCTGTGCGAAATTTTTATACTATTAAAGTTAATGTTTCCGAAGCAGAAAATCCACAAGCTGAATTGTTAAAATCTATTAGTAAAACTCAGATAAAAGATGCTGTAGTGCGGTTGATTTATCAGTTACGTTCCGAGCAGTTAGATTTGATTGAAAATGGAGTATTACATCAAGCTTTAAGTGAGGCACATACTTATACTATTCAACCAGAATTAGTCAGTCAGTTAGCAAGACCCCGTTTACCAGAATTGGCAAAAGGCAATAGTATCGATCCGTTAAAAGCATTAAAAACTTATTTAGAAAGTAGGGAAGATATTCAAGATATTCAGGAAGAAATGTTAGAAGCTGCTGCTAAATTACTATCAGATGGAGTAGATTCGTCGGCAGAAAATTCTGATAGTCAGTTAAGTTTATTTAGCAAATAGGGAGAAATAATTGATAATTTATGGATAATAATTGATTTTATTTTGGGTTTTGGAGATGCCTAATAATTGCTCTTTCTATTCTCCCTTTTTCCTCACCTTTACTAATAGGACTCGTTTCAATAATTGATAATTCATAATGGATAATTGATAATTACTTCTCCCTAAAAGGAAGAGGATTGAATAAAAGGAAAATTTTTTCTCTCTTGGTCGATTGGATATGGTTAGGAAACCCATCCATCCCTCGACCGCTTGTTTCTCCTTTAAAGGAGAGGCATTTTACCTTAATTATTCGGTAAAAATAACCCGAAAAGTTTTTTTAACTTTGTCTAGCAGAAGTCCCGCACCATAGTTGACTTGGTGTCGAGATGAATGCGTCCTAGCCTTGCTACCACCAATCAAATTTGAATCATTTGACATCCTCCCGACGCTCCCCTACGGGAGAGCGCGGGATTCCCATCCATCAGGACAACCGAAGTTGAATTGACTCAGGGTCGGTAGACGACTCATTGCCATCAACTACCTTTTTACGGTTAGAATTACGTCGGCTCCTCGTCTTGTTTAACGTCTAGGGCTGCCCGCCCGCGACGATATCAAAAAGTGATAGTTGTACAGGATTTTCTGCTACTGTTTCTTTGAGTGTTTCAGCTATGAACTACCCCGCCGTGTAGACGGACGGGGTTTCTAAGTCCCCGTCAACAAAGTCCGCACTTTGAGATTTTGAGCGCTTCATTTGCCCCAGTTGCCTCATCGAGCCTGTATGTTTACGGGTCGAATCAGTAGAGCTTGAGCATCGACGATTAACGAGGCCAGTTCCTAACCCCGGTTGCCGATCTGCAGCAACATTCCACATCACCATGACCGAGCCTTGGTCTCTTGGCACCTCAAAACCACAATCATCACAAACATGGTAACGATTACTCAACTGTGCCCATTCTTTATGAACTGTTCCACAGCTAGGGCATCTCTGAGAAGGCTTGACTCTCCTGGTGTCAATGGTTATATGCAAACCACCTTTACCTAAAATTTTATACAACACCATCTGATTTAATGTTCCAAAGCCAACATCAAGCAGAGAACGGTTGAGACCTGCTTTTTGCTTTGAGCGTTTACCTGTCTTGGCTTTTCGGGTCATGCCTTTAACATTTAATTTTTCAGTAACTACGATGTCATAACAACTAGCAATATCTGTAGTTACTTTATGCTGCCAATCTTGTCTTACGGCTGATTGTTTGGCCTTGAGCTTAGAGATTTTTCTCTTCGCTTTTTTCCATCTACTTGATGCTTTTTGCTTACCTTTAATTGGTCCTTGCTTTCTTTTGAGTTGACGTGAAGCTTGCTGAATTTTTGGGGCAAACTCCCTGTCAAATCTAGGATTACTAATTTCGTCAAAACCATAGCCATCATAACAAGTCAAAGCTGTTTGAGTACCAAGGTCAAAAGCCACCATTGACTCATAATCTAAGGGAGATTTACTGCCAAACAACGGTAATGGTTCCGAGGTCTTGATACTAAATGAAACATACCACTCA
>NZ_RCBY01000006.1 GCF_003838195.1 Okeania hirsuta | reverse complement strand
ATTACTTGGGGGAGCGAATCCCCATGTAATTTTCCTCCTGTCTCCTGTCTCCTGTCTCCTGTCTCCTTCTTCAATAATTATTAATTGTTGAATCTAACCCCGTTCATCAAACCTTGTATAAAAACCGCCGTTTTTGATCCAGTATTGTTTCAAATCGTGGTGAGGTGTATGGAGACTTGCTCTTGCTTGATAAAGAACTACTTTTCTATGATTACCAATCCAAATTTTCTTAATAGGTTTAACAGATATCAAACTCCCGCCCAATGTTTGAACACATTCTGCAAACCTATCAACAGTAGAATACTCTACTGTCTCAAACAAGAAAAAGTTTCCTGAACAGATTAAATGTCTGGTTCTAATCCAGCTTTGCATTTTTTTTTCTGCTACTGGTGGCAACATTTTCTATTAGTCCTCCCTCAAGACTTTTTGATAATTTGTCACCTTCAATTTTCTATCGGTAATTCATCAGCAAAACTTGTTTGTTTTTCAAACTTTAAACGTCCCGCTTTTGAACCCCAAACCTGTTCGTGTGTATTAACATCCCTTCCTATATCTAAACTTTCCCATGTTTGCTCAGTTAATTCTACTTCACTAACTAGATAAGTCTCACATCCTCTCTTATTGATTAAACATTTATTTCCCGGTTCAACACTCCCTAAAAATTTTTCTCCATCTCGTTTAAAAACCATTGAGCAATGATAACGACGTTCTATATTTTCTGGAGTAATAGTATGTAGAATATCAAGTTCTCTTGCTGCTCCTGCATAGAGAATAGGGTCTTTGAGACTATAATTTTCTATGTAAATATGGTCGCCTTTATCTATAAGTTGATGAACTCCTTGACGATATGGACTCCAAAGGTCATAGTCATAAACTTGCTCTGAATAAAAACCTATACCAGAAAAAAATTGATATGGTAAAGGTCGGAAATAAATATAAATATGAGCATAAAGAACTCGATTGGCAGAAGCTTGTTTTTGGTTACTAAAGCACCCTGCCATCCAACTAGCTAGAGTAATTATATCCTTTGATTTTGTCTGATTTTCTGTATGGGAAATAGTCATATTTTACCTTCCCTTTTTTTATTGATAATTCTTTTTTTTTATTTGATCGTCAGTTTTGACTAACTGAGTCAAATTATATTTTTTTAAAGTATGTATAATCTAGGTTAGGTAAGGTAAATGATAAAAATTTTAGACTAATTGTTCTATCTAATTTGACATTTTGTACCTGATCTGAACAAAATAAGATTATAGACATTTAAAGATTAAGTATCTGGGCAAATTTAATTACAAATGACTTTTGGGAAAACCTTAAAAACTTAGGTAGATTTTGGTTAAATCTATTTTGCTAACCTACCTTATTCTGGTTTTTAGCCACTTATATCATGTCCGGATAAGAGCGTGATAGAACTCCCTTCCGCTTACGCGACCAAAAAACTTTGGTAGTCCTGTATATGCAGTGATAAAATGGTGGTCAGGCGATATAGCTGCCGCTAGGCTCCGCCAACGCTTCATTATAATGATCAATAAAATACGCGCGTAGCTCCTAAATGGTTTTCTATCTTTTTAGAAAAGGATAAAGTTTTTCTGACCAACCGAGAAATTCTTTGAAGTCAAGTCTTATTTAATCTTTCTATATAAGATGTTAAACCTGTTTCTTTCCCCACTGATTTATGTCTTGAATTAGGAAAAACAAGATCATCAGCTTACCAAAAATCTGTATAACAAACTGCACAGTGTCTATAGATACCTGGTCATGAATTCCACAATCCTAATGCCCCTTTTTCTCCTCTTTCCCCTAAGTAAAAACCCACAATTTCTTTACTGTCTATATCCATAGCTAACCAGAGCCATTGTTTGTGATTTTTATTACCTACAAATGACCACATTTCATCACATTTGATAGTGAGTTTACCTATTTTTTTTGTACATTTAATAGAGTGTGAAATATGAGTATACTTATTATTGACCTAATTATGGAGCCATTTTTATGACACACCTGTTACTGGAATTATACCAGCCAAACTAATTTTTTCTTGTAATAACTGATCAATCAGTTCTTTGGTTTCATGACTAATATAATTTCTGTGACTATTTTCGACAAATTTTCAGAGACTATTTTGACATTGATATTTTTGTTTTTTGTTGTGAATAGTCCCATTTTTGGCAATATAATTACTACCACAACTAGGACAGATTAATTGATGATTTGACATCTGAATTATAGAGATTTTTTTATTATTACTGTCATAGATAATAGCATACTTTTTTTCAGGGTACTTGGGGTTGATTTCTGATATTTTTATCTCTGATAATATGTAGCGATCGCCGAGACAATAATTTTGATTTTTTTTGAGCAGGAAAAACTTAATATTTTCAATATTAATATCAAAAACTAATAATTTATATTGACTTATCACTACATATACAGGACTACCAAAACTTTCTCCTTTTCCTCCTCTTCTTTCTTCCCTCCTGAGGACTGACTCCTCAGTTGTTTATTTATTAAGTATTCAACCGGACATTATATTACCGTGATAGATAAGACTCATGATTTTTCTTCCATTGACAAAGAACGAATTTCTGATGAAAAAGAGGCAGTTAATACACCATTACCATCACTCGTTTTAATCAAGGATACTCGAAACCTCAGATTGGGAGTACCAAACCAAATTTTTTCTTCTGCAGCAGCACGGTCATACTCTGTATGTAGAACAAAAGTACCATCTTCAGTAATCTGATATTCTCCCACAGCAGCAATAGTTTCTGCATAACCTTGGGAACGTAATAATTTTCCTTTTTTGAGATTATCCAGGTCGGGTATTGGTACTAATACACAACTACCTTCAATAACTTCATCATTATCCCAGTCAGACTCCCCTTGCCAACTCATCTGAAAAGGAGAAACAGCTTGAGCAATATCTACTTCACTAGACTTACACAATTCTATAACTTCTGGAGCCGTTTTTGGTAAAGAGACAATATCTATCGTGGACCGAACTTCCTCAAAATGACTAAATGCTAAATTATGGCCACTACGTTGCGATCGCCAGCGTCCTATAGAGCATTCAACAAATTCTACAACATCCATTATTCCTATCTTGAATAATATTTAATCAGGAACCTGTTAGTTTAAAACAGGTCCCTCTTAAAATAGCAATTAGCAGTCAGCGGTCAGCGGTCAGCTCTCAAGGCATAATATGGGAGATACTCAAGAGAAGTCGCTCCTGGTCTACAAACCCCTAGAACACCCACACCACTAATTTTTCAAATAAGCGTGGAGGACACCGAACCCGCCGATTTTAGCTGATAGCTGATAGCTTGTTAACCAACTTCAGTAATTTTCAGGATTTTACCACCTGTTCTCTGAATGCTGTTAATTTTTGAAGTTAGCTGCTCGTAAGATACTGTATAAGTTGTTTTACTCAGTTTTACAGTAGGACCAATACCAGTTTTAGTCACTAAGATTTGGAAACGTTTGACTGTATTGCTATAAGGTCCACTTAAATATGCAGGTGGAACAATTTTCGTAGCAAGGTTAGTAGCTAAATCTGAAGTAAGTCGGGAAGATTTGTTTCTGTCACTTGTAGCATTTCCTCGTTCCAGAGCAAACATCCGATTGAAGGCCACGTTTTTCATTCCAACTAGACTGCTATTACCCCGTGGGTATGGAACAATGTTTTCCCCAAAGTTTTCAGTATACTCTTCGCTGTATATATAAGAATCAATTTCTGCCTCATATCCTTGTTCATTGTATATAAGGGTATGTTCAGAAATTTCTGCTTGGTCTTCGGGAGGGCGACCTAATAAATGCTTAAAGTTTAGTTCTATGAATCCATAAGGAGAAGATGATTCAAAAAACAAGGTGAAATATAGATCGGATTTAGCAACCATACTAACAAATTGACGGACAGAAATATCCCCATTTCGGAGTAATGATTCCCCGCTAGTTAGACGTTGACTCTCCATTACATGGATATTTCCCAAAACTTGCTTATAAACAGCTCTAATCACTGCTTGTATTTCATCTTCTGTAGCATTAGAACGTAGTTCTATTGGATCTATTGTATCTACCCAAAGTGACATTCTTAACTCCTCTAATTAAAAGATTTTGATTTTTTCTATTGATTATGATTGCAGTTTTCATGGTTAATAGCCATTAATTTAACAAGTATAAACATCATAGCCATTAACCATGAATCACTGAAAATTATTGAAAATTTTTACCCTTGATTTATCCTTAATATTGCTAAATTAGCACTATTAAGTTGTGATAATTTAACTTTTAGTTATTAGGAATCTAGCAACTAAGCTATTCATGGAAAAGAGTAAATAATTTTCTAATTTTAAGCCCTAGCTAACAGGAGTAATACTGGAAATTACACCACCCTGCTGATGAATCCTTTGGTACTCTTGGGAAAGTTTATCAAAAGGCACCAAAAATACTTGATTGCTACGGCGGAATCTGGAAACACGATTTACTACTTTTGAGCGGTAAGCTGTTACTTCAATGCGGTAAACTTTACCACCAGAATCAGCTCCTACTCCCTGTCTAGTTCTAGCACCTAAAGGTGTATCTTGGAATGACCAACCATCTGAACCACCAGAAGGAGGAACTACCGCTAAAGGTGTTTCCTGAATCACATATTTATTCAAAGCAGGGCTTTTTCCAGACAAACTTCCTTTTAAGTCGCTGCTGGAAGCACCTCGTAATAGTTGGAACATATGAGTAAAACCAACCATTTTTTTGCCGGTTTGGGTTTTATAGCCTCGATAATAAGGAACTATATTTTCCCCATAAGCACTATCATATTCCTCACTATCAATGTAGGAATCAATATCAGCTTCAAAACTTCCTTCATCAAGGACATTGCTATGAAACTTCATATCATCGTAACCATTGGGAGCTCGACCTAAAAAGTGCTTGAAGTTTAATTCAATTGCACGATAGCGGGGGCAACTTTCAAAGAACCGAGAACGATACAAGTCAGAGCGTCCAACTTGACGTACAAATTCACGGACAGTAATTTCGCCTTCTTTGAGTTGGGACTCTGGTACAGAGAGTCTTTCACTCTCCATGACGTAAGCATTGCCCAGAACTTGCTTATAGACAGCTCGAATCACAGTTTCTTTTTCTTCTGATGAGCTTCCGGGCAACAGTTCCACGGGTTCTGTATCTTCAAAAAGGCTAACCCCTAATTGAGATGCTGGTCCAAAAACCATTTGAACTATCTCCTAGGTAAAATCTGGTTTGCTGAAAAAATGTATTTTTTAGTTACAAAACTGAAAAATTTTGGCTCATTGCTACAATCTACTCCTGAACCAGGAACTTAGATTGTATAAATTTATGAGCTTATTTCTTTAAGTTTTCTACTTTTTTGGAATATACACTGCTAGCAAGCTCTTAATTATAAAGAATTATAAACTTTTGTAAATCTACAGAAATATATACTAGATTTCTTCTCATTCAAGTTAAGCTAGCAATAATAATTAAGCTCAAAAATTGTTCAGGAGGAATATATCAAAACTTTTTAACTATTAGCAATGAAATATACATACCAATATCGTATATATCCAGAAACTAGCCAGAACTTAACACTAAACAACTGACTTCGGGTTTGTCGGTATTGGTACAACAGAATGTTAGGAGAACGTTTTAACTGGTGGGAGCAAGACAGATGTCCTATCAATGCTTATCCTCTGATTTCTCATTTACCTGAATTAAAAGACAAACCAAATTATTACAACCAGAAGAAGCAATTACCAGAACTGAAAAAGGCTACAGTAAAAGTCAAGCATAGTAGTTAATATCTGGATTTTTCCCAACTTTACTCAACAGTTTTGCAGGATGTCTGTAAAAGAGTAGAAACAACATTTTCTAGATTTGTAACAGGTGATAGTAATACAAAAGAAGCGGTAAAACTAGGTTTAAAAGTAAATCTAGATATCGTTCATTGAACTTTCAAGAGTTCTAATGATTCTTGGTTAAAATTTTCATCAATCAATGGTAAATGGTTATATATTTTAATCCCTAAAATAGGTTTGATTAAGGTCATAACCCATAGAGCAATACCTGAACTAACCCAAATCAAACAAGTTTCACTAACCAAAGAAACTGATGGCTGGTTGATAAATTTAAGTTTAGAGGATAAATCAATCCCTGAGTTGAAAACTGACAATATTTAACCGACTTGGGAAAACTCTATAGGTTTAGATGCTGTGTTAGACAAAGACATTTATTTAGCCACTTCATAAGGTAATTTATTTCCTTCTCTCAAACCTTTAAGAATAAATCAAGATAAACTAACCAAAGTATCCCAACGCAAGAACAAACGTAAAAATGGCAGTAAAGCCAGACGCAAAGCACGCAAAACGCGAAGGCAAAATCCATCAAAAAATAGCTAGAAGTCGTCAATATTTCCAGTATAAAACAACTTATAAATTAACTCGGACAGGTAAAAAAGTATTTTTCATAGAAAAGTTAAATCTAGTAGGATTAACTTGCAGAAATCAAACCAAACAAGATGAAAATGGAAAGTATTTACCTAATGGTCAATCGTCCAAGTCTAGGTTAAATAAATCTTGGTTAGATGCTGCATTTAATCAATTCTTTCAAATACTAGGTCAGGTAGCCGAAAAAGCTTTTCATGTCGCGAAGCGAAACGCTAGAGTGATAGAATGTAAATCAAATTATACATCTCAATTACTTTCTTATCCTACTTATCCTATCGGAAATAGTGTTTATAGATTGCAGTATCAGAGAATATTTTGATATTGAGGCTACTTTTTAAGTTATTTAATAATAATAACACGTTTTTTTGACTACGGGTTAAAACCCGTCGAGTCGTTTCCATCCACCGCTTAAAAGACGGTGGTTTCCCACTTAACCTATTTTTTATGATGAAGTACTCTACTGATAAGTCTTGCAGTTCAAGATCGCCAAATTTTCAAATTCTTGATAATCAAAATATTCCTGAATGTAAGCAGTTAACCTTGTCATGAATTTAGAATGTTTAGCTTACAGCGTAGGTCATGGAGATGATGGAATATGTATGCTGGTCCGAATAGGTTCACACCGGATTTTATTAGACTGTGGTATTGCAGATATTTCATTATTAACTAGTACTAATGAAAATAAACAACAGGTCCCAGCAGATATTGTCCTATGTACTCACGCACATTCAGACCATGCTCAAGGACTACTTGCACTTCATCAAGCTTTTCCACAGTTACCAATATACGCTAGTGAAGCAACAACTAAACTTTTACCTCTCAATTGGTCAAAATTTACTGTTTCTGAAATCCCTGACTTATGTCAACCTTTACCTTGGCACTCACCAATAGAACTTTGTAGTGATCTAACTGTAGAGCTTTTTCCTGCTGGTCATTTACCTGGGGCAACAGTTTTTCTTCTGACTTATACTGCTGAAGATAATCGAACCTATAAGCTTTTATACACAGGAGATTTATTTTTATCCAATAGTCGTTTAGTTGAAGGTTTACCTTTAGGAGATTTACGAGGACTAAAACCAGATGTTTTAATAATTGAAGGTAGTTATGGTACAGCTCGTTATCCACATCGACGACAGTTAGAAAATCACCTTGCAGAAAGAATATATCAAGCTATTACTTCTGGAATGTCGGTTATTTTGCCTACCCCTGCTTTAGGATTAGGACAAGAATTGTTAATGCTTCTGCGCAGTCATCACTATTTCACAGGTCGCGATCTGGACATTTGGGTTGAGGAACAAGTTGCCCAAGTTTGTGACCTTTATTTACAACTATTATCCCAATTTCCTCCAGCAGTTAAAAATTTTGCTCAACATCAACCTTTATTTTGGGACGAAAAGGTCAGACCGCGCGTGCTTAGGCAGTTGCCAGGAAAATTTCCTTCTGGAGAAAAGCCATATATTCTCATTGCAGACCGGGATACTGATTTGAGTCAATATGTTATGAATCAAGATAATTCTTTTATTGTGTTAGTACCTGAAACACCAGGAAAAATTTCACAAGAGTTGAATTTTGTTCATACTGAAACATATCTTCTGACCGAGCATTGTGATGGACTGGGAACAACACAGTTAATTCACAACCTACGTCCTCAACATATAGTTTTTGTTCATGGCAGTCCTAGTTATATAGCTGACCTGACTAATCTTGAAGAGTTACGCAACCGTTATCAACTCCACTCTCCAGGTAATGGTGTTTTGGTAGAGTTACCAATTGGTGATACATTTATAGTACCTACATTACCTGAAACTAATTATGAGGGAGAATTAACTGAGTTGGAAACAGAGGTAATAGTTTCTTTACCTCAGAGCATTACAAATGATAGTCGTTGGCCAATTTTTGCTGATACAGGTATTGTGGAAGTCCGTTGGCAAGGAGAAGAGTTGGTTATGAGAGGGATTTCTCAACGACAACTTCTTTATCAGACTGGCGATCGCTTTATTTCTCCTGAGTTAGATTGTTGCGGTAATTGTTTATATTATCGAGGACAACATTGCTCAAATCCTACTTCAGCTCTATATGGATTTAGGGTAACATCTGATGGGTACTGTCCTATGTTTAAGTCCCTTCATTTTCCTTCTACTGAATAAACAGAGTAAAATGACTAATTAATCAAGCTATTCTATATACAACCAGTCATTTAAGATATGGTTTTGTATTTAGGGATAAAATATCAGTAAATACATAATTAATATCATATCTTAAAATATTATTCCTGCTGATTTGATTCTGGGTAGTGATTGCGAATCCGTTCAGCTTCTGGACAATCTTCAGATACTAGAGGTTCTATATTATTCCTTGGTACAGATGCTAATTTTTGGGTAATCGCCCCTATACTTTCTAAACGTACCATTTCTTCCCAAGAACAGATTTCATCATCTTCATCTGTTTCATAGCGTATAGTTACTAAATCTCCCTCTATATCTAATATCTTTGCTTTTTCAACCCAACGCTGCTGATCTCGCAAAAAAATACAGACTTCACGACCATCACAACAAATTTGATATATCTTGCGTTGTAGCATTGGCTTTCTATACTCCCAGTCAATAAGTTTGATCAAATATACTTACAGAAGACTATTTACTGAAAATGTTGGCAAAGACAAATTTTTTCTCTAAGCTTGTTTGGTTTAGTGGACACTCAAAACTATATTTAAGGTCTATGACTAGCATGACTACCATCAACACATAACTCCCACCAAGGAATTATGAGAAGAGAAATTAATTTTTCAGCTTGCAACATTAAAAGGTAATAGGAAGTGGTGTTAGTTTGTAATACTACTACATTAAACATTCACTCCTAGAGATATTGTAACTTAAATATCAGTTTTTAGAACAACTTGTTGCCCTGATCTGCAATTTAAGAATATTTACTATACTGTTATACTTAATTTTCATTATTTTTAATTCTACTATACAACAGTAATTGATAATGAAAGTCAAACTACCTACTTCTATTTTAGTCTTATTAAAGCTTTTAGCTGATTAACTCAATTAACTTTAGATAATTTTTTAATTTTTTTTACTAGTCAGATTTTACAAGATGAGGACAACATGGTAATACTTGCATGACTGATGGTCATCATTGCCAATACAATCACTAATTGCTGATTTGTTCATATCTTAAAAATAAATAAACTTAAATTCATGGGCTACTATAAAACTTAAAATTTCATAAGGCATAATTGCCAAATCATCAAAACTATAATTTATAAATTGAAGCTATATATACTTATATTATGGTATTCCTAAACAGGTAAAAATGCATTATGATGAATGAAGTAACAAATCGCTCCAATGTTATTTTCTAGCTTTTTGGAAAAGGAGATAGTCTTTCTGAGCAAGGGAGAAATCCTTTGGCATAAAGTATTATTGAGTAGCTCAATGTAACTTGTTGATCGAGTTTCTTTTCCTAGAGTCTGATGTCCCTTGCTGGGAAAAATCTCTTGATAACCAGACCAAAAATCTGTGTAACAAACAGCACATTGTCTATACACTTGTGGTAGCATATAGACATATCCAGAAAAGAGGCAATAGGCAACAGCTGATCTGGCAAAAGGGAGAAATAATTGATAATTTATGGATAAGAATTGATTTGATTTTTGATTTTTACCATATGTGTAATAGGGCACTCCGCCACGCTTCGCGAACGTCATAATCCTTCTGCCCTCTCAATACCTTGGGAGTCGATATACACTCCTACAATATCTCGAGTCACAAAATCTATAGCTAACCAAACCCATTGCTTTTTTCCTTTATGTCCAACGAATGACCACATATCATCACATTGGATGGTCATATGTCCTTTTTTTGACTCCCACTTCTACCTGTATGGGTACTATTTGGTCAAGGTGATTCACATATCTTTGTAACCAAGGCTAAGAGACTCCCGTGAAGCGAGCAATAGCAGCTAAGGGTAGCAATTCTTGCAAGAGTTGATTGATAAACTCTTTAATTTCTTGGTTAGTCATCTCCTCCTTGGGGATTTTGGACAAATTGTCGGCCAAAGTCTCGGCATCTAAAGTTTTGCTTGCCAACCGTGAATTTTACCGTTCTTGACAATCTGGTTTGAGGTACAGTTGGGACAAGATATAATATTATTGACATCAGATTAACACACTATATTCTGGATATTTTCCTTCTATCCTTACATATTTAGGACTACCTATATTATTTATATCTTTCAGTATCTTCCTGATTTAATTCTTTAAAATATTTTTTTTTGACTTCCATACTAAACTACAGATAATTTTTGTCATAAATATTAAAATTGTTGCTTAACGTATGTCAATTTTACTGATACAGACTTAGGCAAAACTTACAACCGGAGTCAGGATGACATATTTGTTTAGATAAAATACAGTATTGTTGATTTTTTCAAACTTTTGTACCTACTATCTGAAAGCTTTAACTATTAGGTTAAAATATGACTTACACACCTACTTTAACTCCACCATCTCTTTTAGAATTAGCACGATCCGGTGATTTTAAGGCGATTAGTTACTGGATAAATAAAGAATTAAAACCTCAAGGGATATCAGCTCGTGTAGCTAAAGAAACCACTGGATATTTACAAGTTTTAGTAGAGTTTCAGAAGGAACCTCCAACAGAGAAATTAATCAAGTTTATTTGTCAGCAACTTTATCAACTGAATTCTCCTTTGCTAGAAAGAGTAAACATTATAGGACGTTTTAGGGGTTCACCCAATATCCTATGGAAACAATCTGTTAGAATTCCACTAAAAAGAACATTAAATAATCAATCTAATATTCCCACCAAAAGTAATAATTTTAAATTTCAAATATTCCGCTCTTTCATATTAATAGGTTCAGTGGTGGCTACCTTTATATTGGGTTGTTGGGTAAGTTATTATGAAGTGCTAGTGCGAAATTCAATTTCATCAGTGGAAACTGCTGCTGGAAAAGTACGAGTAATTAATAATATAAAACTCACAAACCCAAACGACCCTACGGTTACCTTAATGTTTGGTGGAGATGTCAATTTATCTCATCCAGTTTCTGATGTAGTAAAAGAGGATTATAAGTTACCTTTTGCCAAAATGGATGAGTATAGAAAAGCTGATCTGGCAATGGTTAATCTGGAAA
Source organism: Okeania hirsuta (assembly GCF_003838195.1). Taxonomy (GTDB): domain Bacteria; phylum Cyanobacteriota; class Cyanobacteriia; order Cyanobacteriales; family Microcoleaceae; genus Okeania; species Okeania hirsuta. The sequence goes on along the minus strand of NZ_RCBY01000006.1, from coordinate 71,335 downwards.
ATCCTCTGACTCGTTCTACCATCAATAGTACAAACAGTCAGAATAAACTAGCAGTAGATTCTAACTATGTCAATGTCTTGACTTCTGGAGGAGTGGATCTAGTGAATTTGGCCAACGACCAGAATAAGGCCAATAACCAACAAAGCTTAGTTGAAACAATAGATATTCTAGAGCAGGCAAATATTCACTCTGTAGGAGCGGGCAAAACAAAAGATGAGGCCAGAAAACCCAAGATTATTAAGGTTAAAGGCCAAAAGATTGCCTACCTCAGCTATGATGATACAGATCTTCAACCAAATGCTGGGATAGTAGGAGTTAACAGTCGCCATAAAGACCAGATAGCTACAGATATTCAAATTCTGAGAAAGCAGGTAGACTGGATTATTGTTAACTATCACTGGGGAGTAAAATTATCAGAATATCCTGGAGACTGGCAAATGGATATAGCTAGGTCAACAATCGATCAAGGTGCTGATTTAGTTGTAGGACATCATCCTAAGGTATTGCAGGGGGCAGAAATTTATAAGGGGCAACCTATTATATATTCTTTGGGTAATTTGATTTCTGGAGATACTTCTAATCAAGAGAGTGATTATGAGACAGCAATCTTGAAAGTCTCTTTAAAACCAGGCAAAATGAAGATTGAGTTTTTGCCGATAGTAGTTAGCAAATACCAACCTCAAGTTGTTACAGGAAAAAAAGGAGAGGAAATTCTCAGTCATATTGCTCAAATTTCTAGTGTTTTCCATCAACCCATGAGAACCCCTCTCAAGATAGATAAGATTGATTCTTCTGCAAAGTTTGCTGGTAGTAACTCCAGTCCAAGTAGATCGAACTCTAATATTTTATCAACTCCAACTTTACCTAAGTTGCCACCTAGAAGTACAGAAAATGAGCAAAATTCCACAGATGATTCTCAGAATTTGTCTGAAGGAGAAGCTGGTGTAGATAGTCACAATAGCTTTTCTCTACCACCAATATTGAATCCTGAAGCATCTGCTAAAGAAGAAAGAGAACCTTTTATTAAAGAACCTTTTATCAAAGAACCTTTTATTGAATTGCCACGTTTAAGAATTTAATTAAAATCATACAAACATTAATAACTATAATAACTATGGCTACATACTCTATTTTTTATATTCAATGATTCTGAAGATATGAGGTATCGAATGACGTAGAATAAAGTTCAAAATGAAAATACTATCTAAAAAAAATCGTTGGTACAATAAACAGATATCAACTATCAAAGAAAATCAACCTCAAGGATTTTGGTCAAATAAACTAGCTGTCATTACAGAAAAGCGTAACCGCCAAATGCGTGACAGTATTAATAAAGCAGCCAGAATAGTCATTAATCATTGTTTAAAAAATTCTATTGGTTACAATTGTATTTGGTTGGAATAAAGGTCAGAAAAATGAAATAAAATTAGGAAAAAAAAGTAATTCATAATTTGTACCAATTCCTACAGCTAGACTTAAAGAAAGAATAGCTAAATTATGCTCTGAATATGGGATTCTATTTTTAGAAACACCAAGAAAGTTATACAAGTGTCGCTTCATTTTTAGATGGTGAAAATCTTCCTATTGATGGTGAGGAACCCAATGATTGGAAACCGTCACCGAAAAGAATAAAGCGATGCAGCGCCGCCAAAGGGGGTTTCCCCCATGAGCGACTGCATCAAGACAGCGTAGTTTGTATAGGAGTGGTAATAATTGTTTTGTGAATGCAGACTGTAATGGGGCTGCAAATATTATCATAAAAGTAAGCAGAAAGCTAAGTTTAGACTTAAGCCAACTGTGTAGGGGGACAATTTCATTGTGCCCAAAGAATATTCTTTGGTCAGCTAAGAACAGACGGAGTAACACGGATTTATCATGTTGCGTAGTATCTACTTAGAATCCCCGTGACTTGAGTCCGGGGAGTAGTCAATATACTGTAATCATATAAAAACTAGAGGTCTAAATAATGATTGGGCAAATCACCAAGAAAGTAGATTTTTATTTCTAGTTATCATCACCCAATGCCCAATATTAAATAATCAATTCCTGAATTAAAAACTGTGTTTGCCATCGCACTTCAACAAAAACAATACAAGACTTATACCCTCTCTGATTTAGGATTTAATTCTAGTATAAATGTCGTTCCAGAGAGAGGAGGAATAATTACAAGTTGGTGTATTAATAATCAGGAGCTACTTTACTGTGATTCCAAAAGGTTAGAAAATCCAGAATTAATAGTAAGAGGTGGTATACCTATCCTGTTTCCCATTTGTGGCAACTTACCTAATAATATATACGAATATAATGGTAATAGTTACTCTCTCCAACAACATGGATTTGCACGAGAACTACCTTGGGAAGTCATAGAAAAGTCTACTCAAGACCGAGCTTCAATAACTCTAGTTTTAACCAGTAATAGATTCACAAAAACTGTTTATCCCTTCGATTTTCAATTAACTTTTACTTATCAAATCAAAGGTAATTCTATAGAAATATTCCAAGTTTACACCAATTTGAGCAATACACAAAGGATGCCATTTTCGACAGGACTACATCCTTATTTCTTTGCTCCAAACAAGCATCAGCTTCACTTTGATATCCCTTCAATGCAATATGTGGAACCAAAAACAGGAATCGTCCACTATAATAATGGTAAATTTGACCTTAATCAAGATGAAGTGAATGCAATATTTGAAAAATTAACAGGGTTGGCCACTACAGTCTACGATCGAAGTCGTGGTCTCAAGATTCTTCTGAGTTATACATCTTCTTATTCAACTATGGCTTTCTGGACGGTGAAAAATGAAGAATTTTATTGTTTAGAACCATGGACAGCTACTCCAAATTCCCTAAATACAGGTTCTCGTTTAATTGATTTAGAGCCTGGGTCTTCCTGTGAAATGCTAGTTAGGCTCACTGCAACATTTTTGTAATGCTTGCATATTATATATTTGGTAGTGGTAAACAAGTAATGATTTTACCGAAAAATTGGGTTTAAAGCCTTGCCCTAAAAGGGCAACTTTGTGTTATACTAGAATTTGTGTTATACTAGAATTTGTTGGAAGGTATTCAACCACTCTAAAAACCTAGCTACTAATACTAGAACTAGCACCTTAAAACTGCGGTCAGACCCCGCGTCGCCGTCAGGCGCAAGGAAATGTTGACTAAGAGAAGACAAGAGAAGAGTAATAGTTTTTTTACAGTAATGCTTGTGCATGGAAAAACTCTAAGCATCAAGTATCAGAGAACCAAAGTTTTGAGGTTTGAACTGTACCGTAGGGCATAATTCCACAGGATATTGATAGCGCAGCTCCTCCGCAGGAGGCAATAGAGCAAACCCTTGAGGAGAAAACCATCTCTGGCTTAGATATCACTTGCATATCTGATTTAAGTGGACTCATTGTTGGCGTAGCCTTGCTTCAGCAAACCAAGAATCCTGGTTTCAGGAGAATCCCGGCCCCTTCAGGCCTGAGAGGATGTCAAATATTTATAACTATCATATAGCAATTCCCATGCTGATGAGGTATAAAATTCGTTTGTTGCGCGGGAGTAGGGAGCAGGCAGTAGGTAGTAGGTAATAGAAAAGAAGAAAAATAACTGTACTTCAGTAACTTGATAAACGCTATATATAGCGCTGTGCGCAGGCAACAGGCAATAGGGGGAATAAAAAGCTGATAATATAAGAATTTTAGCTATTGGGCAGTTCCTGCAATTTGTAAATATACCACCGCACACTGCTACATTTAATAGTTAGTGAGATTAGTGTTGATTTGTTCCTTAGGTATGAACTTAATTATGTTATATAGAAGAACTAAATTGTCCATAAAGGTTTCACAATATCTCAAATTTTTTTCTGAAAGCTATTGCAATATTAATTATGACTATGCTATAGTTAGTGGAAGTGTGAAATAAAACAAAATTAATAGGGGTCGCTAGCTCAACGGTAGAGTACTCGGCTTTTAACCGATTTGTTCCGGGTTCGAATCCCGGGCGACCCACTAATATTAAAATCTTAAAAATAATTAATTCAGAGCTTCACCACTGCTCTATAAAATTTCTGCCTTTATACTTATCAAAATAATTGGGGCTTGCTGAATAAAGCTAAAAGTCAGGATAGCTAAGGTAATGGAGCTTTTGATATTCAGTTTATCTCCAAGTTTATGGCTCTTATTGGCATCAATTTACTGAAATTTTCTGCTGAAAATCAAGAAGATTTCTTCACATAAAATGGCTGAAAGCATTGCCTATTCCTCCATCTCCGCGTCCCCGTGTCTCTGCGTCCCCATGTCCTACCCCCACCAACCAATTTTTTCAGCAGACCCTAATTGGGTCGCGCAGCCCCGTCTTTTAAGGCGAAATATTTTTGGAGCTTTGCTCAAATCCCCGTTACAAATATAACTTCTGACTTAGAAATTATGACTTTTGACTTCGTTAAAGCGGTAGATATTATTTGCCATAATAATTTTTATATCTAAAATATTATATTGATAGACAGAATCTTCAATTTGTCTTAATATTGTCGTAAGATTTAAACTTAAGTAAATCAAATTTACCCATCGGCTAATAACAAAAAATATAGGAGGACAAGGTATGGCTATCGTACCAATGCGGTTATTATTAGACCACGCAGCAGAAAACGGTTATGGAATTCCTGCATATAATGTCAACAACATGGAGCAAATTCAGTCCATTATGCAGGCGGCTGATGAAACAAACAGTCCTGTAATTCTCCAAGCTTCTCGTGGAGCGCGTAAGTATGCTGGTGAAATTTTTCTACGTCACTTAATTATAGCCGCCGTAGAGACATATCCTCATATTCCCATCGCCATGCACCAAGACCATGGTAATGCACCCTCTACTTGCTATTCTGCTATGCGCCATGGTTTCACTAGCGTGATGATGGATGGCTCCCTAGAGGCAGATGCTAAGACTCCTGCTAGCTTCGACTATAACGTTAATGTTACTGCTGAAGTAGTTAAAGTTGCTCACTCCATTGGTGTAAGTGTAGAAGGAGAACTAGGTTGCTTAGGTTCTCTAGAAACTGGTATGGGCGATAAAGAAGATGGTCATGGTGCAGAAGGCGTCCTTTCTCGTGAACAACTTTTGACAGACCCAGATGAAGCAGTAGAATTTGTAGAACGTACCCAAGTAGATGCTCTAGCAGTTGCTATTGGTACTAGCCATGGTGCTTACAAGTTTACCCGTAAGCCTACAGGAGAAATTCTAGCTATTAGCCGTATTGAAGAAATTCACCGTCGCCTACCCAATACTCACTTGGTTATGCATGGTTCTTCTTCTGTACCTCAAGACTTGTTGGAAATGATCAACAAATATGGTGGTTCAATTCCAGAAACCTATGGTGTACCTGTAGAAGAAATTCAAAAAGGAATCAAGAGTGGTGTTCGTAAGGTAAACATCGATACTGATAACCGTTTGGCCATTACTGCTGCTATTCGTGAAGCTGCTGCTCAAGATCCTTCTAACTTTGACCCTCGTCACTTTATGAAACCTTCTATCAAGTACATGAAACAGGTTTGTGCTGATCGCTATCAACAATTTGGTACTGCTGGTAACGCTAGCAAAATTAAGGTTCAAACCTTGGATGAGTTTGCTGCCAAATATGCTAGTGGAGAATTAGCTGCTACTACTAAAAAAGCAGTAGCAGTGTAGTTTATAGCACAATCAGAATTCTACATTTGAAGCTTCTGAAATATTTAATTAGTTTAGTTGATGAGAAGCCCTGAAAATAATTAGGGTTTCTCATTTTTTTTTAGCATTCTTAACTGCTCGATCGAGAAACCCACTACTTTAATTTAATTATTGCTCTGCTGATTAAATCTAAAAGCATTGACATATAAAGAAAAGTGTCTTTTTGGGGTCGAATTGCAGTGCAAATTTTTCAGCTATTGATGCTCAAAAAGTTAGTATTTTAGGCTCATAGTTGGGCAGAAAAATCCCAAATTGACAATTTTTACTCCTACCCCCTCGCTCCCGACCCTTTTCTCCTGTCTTCCCCTCCTGGGAGGGCGAGGGGCGAGGGGAGGGTTGTCTCCTGTCTCCTGTCTCCTGTCTCCTGTCTCCTGTCTCCTGTCTCCTGTCTCCTGTCTCCTGTCTCCTGTCTCCTGTCTCCTGTCTGCTACAAACCCTAATTATTCGTACATTGCTCGTGAATTCCCCCCTGTTTACAAATGTAATTAATTTGATTAGGATCTAAGTTTTTGGCAAAATTAAAATTAACTCCCCTTAAATAATCGGATTTGAATGTCTCAAGTGGACTTGCCAAAAATTGGTCTAATTGAGCCGGTTTTGGAGTTACTAATTTGGCTCCTTTTAAATCAGTTCCACTCAAATTTGCTCCTCGTAAATCTGCCAAACTCAAATCTGCGTTTCGTAAATTAGCATTCTGTAGTTGAGCATTCCGAAAATTAACATTTGTTAGTTGGGCTAAACTCAAATCTGCTTTTCTCAAATTACTTTTACTGAAATTTGCCCCTGATAAATTTGCTCCTTGCCAATTAGACTCCATTAAATTAGATGATTGAAAGCTAGCTCCTTCAGCCTTAACTTTACTTAAATGAGCTCTGCGTAAATTAGCTTCTGATAAATTAGCACTTCCTAAATCTGCACCAGTCAAACTTGCTTCTGTTAAATTTGCTCGCTGTAAATCAGTTTCAATTAACTTAGCACTGCTTAAGTTGGCTTCTGTCAGAATTGAATCAGGCATTTTTGCTTTATTTAGAATTGCTCTAAATAAGTCTGCACGTTTCATCACCACTGGGCCAAATGTCGCACCCGTTAAATTGGTTTCTATCAGATTTGCTCCACTCAAATCAGCAATCAAATCGTCAAAAGTTCCTAAACGATTATCTTTTCCTGGTCCATAAAAGCGACTATTCTTAAAACTAGCCTGATTAAGAGTAGCGCCTCTAAATTTCACTCCAGACAAATCAGTATTTTCTAATATCAAAGTAAAGCTAGCAGGGCCAGAAGTTATCTGACCTAAATCAACGCCACTTAAGTCAGCCTCTTTAACCGACCCACTGTAAACTTTGAGAACTTTAGCGATCGCCTTTTGAGTAGCTCGTAGTCGCAGAGATACCAGAAGCTGTTCTTGAGAGTTGCCTCCATAGCTTAGAGAATCTAGATCATTTTTGAGGGCTTGATTTAAGCGACGTAGTTCCGGTATTACCATTGGTCCAGCACTAACTAAAGATTGTTGAATTCCATCAAGTATACTTGATTCATTTTCTTGCCCCAACAAATCTACTAACAATGGTATGGCACGAGGATCTTTAGTAGAACCCAAAGCTAAAACTGCCACTTGTCGTTGCTGAGGTTTAGTCGAAGTCAGGGACAACTTATTCACAAGAGCCAGAAACATATCATTATCTTGTTGTTTAAACTCCCGCCAATTTGCTTGATTTTGAATATAAACATGAGTGCCAAAAATTGTCCCCAAAACCGAGACCATACCTAAAGCAGTTATCATCAGTAAAGTCATACCTGGATTTTTTCGCATCCAAGGCCAAAGATGAAAACCTTCTGATTTTTTGTGAGTAGTAACAATTGCTGCTATTGAAGCTTGTGTCTGAGTATCGATAAAGTTAAAAGGATTAGAATCTAATTGGCCAGAGCGAGCATCTACAACAAAAGTGTCTACTAATCGATCGTGTCCTGTGCGGCGTAGTTTATTGAAACGAATCAAAGAAATATCACCTAGTAATGCTAACCCTGACAATGCTAATAGAATTGCCAAAGAAGGAAATGCCCCAGTTAGATACCAAATCAAGTAGGCAGTTCCCATAGGTAATCCCCATTTAGCAAAACCCTCACGGACTAGGGTTCTTCTCAAGCCTGGAGAAGTTCCTAAAGCTGTCACAACTCTGATTTCAAACCAACGCTTAGGCAATGTTTGACCTGTTCTAGCTAACAAAAATAATTGCCAACCTACAATTGCTAAAGGAGCTAATAATGCTCCAGACCAAAATAGATTAGCCAGAGGTGTTACTTTCTGATAACGGTTTCGTAAAGGAATTCCTAAAGTATTGGCAATTGCTTCTGTGGTGGTTGCTACTACTGGGTTGAGAGGAACAGATTTGTTGCCTATATTACCCAAGTGACCAAGCCAAAATGGAACTATTCCACTAAGAACAACCAGGGATACTTCTGTAGTCCAAGCACCACATCTACGGACCCAGATAGGTAATTGCTGGGATTTTTGTTGCCACGATGCCTCTGTGTTATTACTATTATTGATATCTGAAATATCTGAACCAAAAGTTGGGCTTGTCATATTGATGTGCTTACTCTAGTATTCTCAACTTTTAGACTAATTATTTTGCACCGTTAAGTATGGTATTACTATTAAGGCCACCTGTTTTCACCCTTTTTTTTAGTTTCCTAACTAGGAACAAATAAGGAGCTAATATCACATTTAAGCTGGTTCTATATTTATTTTCCCATACTTTCCAAACTTATCCGTTATGTCTAAATTTTGTTAACAGATAAAACCTGTAATCAATTCATACAGTGCTGGTAACCGATCGCAGAAATACTATATACTATTATTGTTTTGTGGTCAAACTAATTTTGATACTTTATTTCACACTACACTAGGTAAATACTATAACTAATCTAATTGAGCAAATTTTACTCAGACTAAGACTGCCAATAAATCTAGTATTCGTCTTTATTTATATATTTTTTAATGTATTAATAATATCTATATTTAATATCTATATTTTTGAGTATTTATTAATAGTTTGCAGCAATAATCATAATTCATTTCTGTCTTTCACCTTCATCTTTACCTGTTTCTGAATAATTAGGTAAGAATAAAAATTTATATCCTATATAAATCGCTCCTCCAAACACAGCTATAGTAATTAACAAAGAAACTAAACTGATAATCGCCTCTAATATCTTGATTATGAATAGAGGAATAATAATTAAACTTATAATTTTTGCCCATTGAGGAAGTTCCTTAAACCATTCTAACAATTGGTAATAAAAACCTTGAATAGACTTAAAAATATTAGATAGAGGGTTCAAGACATTTGGTACATATCCCTCGTCTACTTCGGGATTTTTTTTAAAGTTATTATTGTTGTAATTATTCATCTAAAAAAAGTTTTACTTTAACTCATCAAATTATAGATAATATTTGCTCAGGAATAATTATATACTAGAAGGAAGAAGGAAGAAAAAAGGAAAAATCTTACGTTGTCTGAGTTTTAAGCTTTTGATCTGTCCTAACCTTTCCTTCGACTACTATAAATTCTCAATATTCTATATTTTTATCTAAAATAATATAGAATATTGAGATGATTGACCAACTATAGCCCTACGCGCAAGTCAGAAGTCAGAAGTCAGTACGGGTGAATGGCCATTCGCCCGTACATACGTAATCTATGACTGGGTTGGAGCATTTAGGAATGTCCTAAGTTCTGCTTCGACTGCTACATCAGGAAATAACAAAAAATTAAATCTCCAATTTTTGGCATAGCTGTTTCATTAAGGCTGAAACTTATTGGGGGGAGTGAGTTTGGGAGGTATGGGTTGGTGGGGGATATGGGAAAATGCAAACCCCCAAACAGTTAATTCAACCCATAAAAAAGTTGTAGTTTTTCTCTACACTTCCCATACTCCCAACACCCAGGTAATCTATAAAGAATGAAATAGCCCTGGATTTTTGGACTGCCTCCTTACTTGGTCAAACTTACGGCTCCCCTACCCTGCTCTTCTGCTTTCAGTTGAATCGGATTTTTTGATTTGGAAGCCAAAGTTAAGTATTTAACCACTCTTGCTCTTGCCGTACTACTTTTAGTATTAAAAATTGACCTTCAAAAGGTCGAAGTAGGATAAAATTCTCTGCAAGCCTATCCGATTACTTAAAGATTCTGTAAAGAACCAACCTAAAAGTTGCAATCGTCGATCAACTTATGCCAAAATAAAACAGATTGGCTAAGAGTATAGTAAAAAAAATTACCACCTCATAGTTGAAAACCCACTTATTGCAGCGCTTTATCAAGCTTTGAGGCTCAAGCAAAATAAGTAAATGTCACTAAAATTACATTCTAATAGGTGTATTACTCAGGATAAATAATCTAAAGTAAAATCCTAAGTCCAATCCAGATAACCAAATAATATCTGAATATACAAGCCAATACTTCTCCTATTCTAATGAGTGAGACAGTGAAATATTCCACCCTAATAGACCTACTTCAAACTTTATCAGCAGAACAACCAGAAAAACTAGCATACACTTTTTTGGTTGACGGCAAAAAAGAAGGGGAAAACTTTACTTATGCTTCACTAGAGCATCGAGTACGAGCTATTGCAGCATTGCTACAAAAACATCAAGTCAAAGGAGAACGAGGCTTACTACTCTATCCACAAGGACTAGAAGCAATAGCAGCTTTTTGTGGTTGTCTATACTCTGGAGTAATCGCAATTCCAGTACCTCCTCCAGAAGCAGGTCGTCTCAAACGAACTTTGCCTAGACTTAGAGCCATAGTTCAAGATGCTCAAGCTTCCCTGGTGCTAACAACGGCCACAATTATTTCCCTTGTAGAAGAAGTGGCTGATGAATTTCCTGAGTTCGAGACAATGCGCTGGATAGATACTGAATCTGTTGATTTAGAAATAGCTCAGGAATGGAAAGATCCAGGTATTACTGGCGATACACTAGCGTATTTGCAGTATACCTCTGGTTCTACTTCTACTCCAAAAGGGGTAATGCTGACCCACAAAAATTTGATTCATCACTTAAGCTATCTACAGAGAGCTTGTGGGTACACACCAGAAAGCAAAACTATTACCTGGATGCCTTTCTTCCACGATTATGGGTTAGTGGAAGGAATGATGGAACCCCTATATAATGGAACTCCATGCTACATAATGTCCCCATTTTCATTTGTGAAGCAACCCCTGAGATGGCTGCAAGCTCTGTCAAATTACAAAGCGACCCACTCTCAAGCACCTAACTTTGCTTATGACCTTTGTGTTCGCCGAGTTAAGCCAAAACAACTATCTACTTTAGACCTTAGTAATTGGGAAGCAGCAGGTAATGCAGCAGAACCTATTAACCCAAAAGTTATGGAGAGTTTCTACAAAACTTTCTCAGCTTGTGGTTTTCGTTGGAATGCTTTTGCTCCATGTTATGGACTAGCAGAAGATACTTTACTGGTTTCAGCCAAACCTAAACTCACAGACCCAGTACTTTGCACTATAGATGCAACAGATCTAGTAGAAAAAAATAAAATTGTAGAAGTTTCTCCTGATGCGACAGGGGTAAGAGCTTATCCATCTTGTGGTCGCTTAGTTTGTGAAACTCAGGTAGCTATTGTCAATCCAGAAACTTTAGCAAAATGTGCTACTGATGAAGTGGGAGAGATTTGGGTATCAGACCCCAGTGTAGCTCAAGGCTACTGGGAACGTCCAGAAACTACTAAAGAAACATTCCAAGCTTACATCAAAGATAGTGGGGAAGGTCCGTTTTTGCGGACTGGAGACCTAGGATTTATGAAAGATGGTGAGCTGTATATTACAGGTAGGATTAAAGATTTAATTATTATCCGAGGTACAAATCACTATCCCCAAGATATTGAGTGGACAGTACAACAGGTTCATCCGGCACTTCGTCCAGATTATGGTGCTGCTTTTTCAGTCGAAGTTAGGGGTGATGAACATTTAGTCATTGTTCAAGAGGTAGAACGTCGCACTCAAGATTTGGATACGGAGAAAGTCATCAATGATATCCGCCAAGCTGTTTCAGAAGACCATGAATTACAAGCTTATGCTGTAATTTTGGCTAAGTCAGGAAATATTCTTAAGACTGCTAGTGGCAAGATTCAACGTCGTGCTTGTCGTTCCAATTTTTTGGCCGGAACCCTAGACGTGATATCTGACTGGAGTGAAAATCCTCAACTAACCTCCAAGTATCGAAAGTTACAAGAAGAAGTTGAGTCATTAGCATCCCAAATGAAAAATAGCTAGAAATTTAACCTAGATAAATAGGAGATTTAGCATGGATAAACTCAAGCAATATTGGGTAGCTGAAGAGTTAGAGCGTGCTCTTGGCGATCCACAAAATCCAGACAGTACAATGTCTTTCAAGAGAGTAATTGAAATTGATGAGAGTGAAGAATTTCCACATCAGGAAATTGAGTGGCTCTATAATTGGAAGTTACAACACCACTATATCCCTGTTAATTGTGGGGGGGAGTTTACTTCTTTTGAAGAGTTTTTGGCCTTTGTTAGAGTTTTGTGTAGACGCGACCAAACAATTGGAATTGCTTTTACTACCTTATTTTGGTCTTTTATTACCTGGATGGCAGGTACAGACGAACAAAAGCAAAAGTTAGCAACCTATATTAAAGATGAACATGGGGCAATGTGCCTTGGTTACTCAGAGAAGGAACATGGTGCTGACCTAATTGGTGGAGATTTGAACGCAACAAAAGTTCCTGGAGGTTATTTACTGAATGGGGAAAAGTGGCCGATAAATCGTGCAACTATTTCTGGAGTTTCTTATATATTAGCAAAAACAGACCAAGAGGATGGAGGAGCTAGAGGTCTGTCTTTATTTATGGTAGAAAAAAGCCGACTAGACCCAGCAAATTACTACAATTTACCAAAAATCCTTACCCACGGAATTCGTGCTTCTGATATGAGTGGGATAGGTTTTAAGGATTGCTTTGTTCCTGAAGATATGTTGATTAAGGGAGAAGGATCCGGTCTAGAAGTAGCTCTGAAAGGATTTCAAATTACCAGAACTTTGTGTGCAGCTTTTTCTCTTGGAGCTGCTGACACAGCCTTAAGAACTACATTAAAATTTGCGATCAATCGAGTTGTTTACAACAAAAAAGTTTTAGATATTCCTCAACCTCGCAGAACTTTGACTGAAGCCTTTTTAGACATCTTAATTGGTGATTGTGAAACAATTGGAGCAGCGAGAGGATTTCATGTTGTTCCTGGACAATTTAGTGTCTGGGGTGCAGTGGTGAAATATTTTGTTACTACTCAGCTAGAAACGATGATTAATAATATTTCAGTGGTGTTAGGTTCTCGTTTTTATATGCGGGAAGAACATGACTGGGGAATGTTTCAAAAAGTGCTGAGAGATAACTCAATTATTAGTGTATTTGATGGTAGTACAGTTGTTAATTTGCATTCTCTAATTTTACAGTTTCGTCAGTTAACAAAACAACGTTCTAGACGGAATTATGCTAAGATGGAAGCAATTAAATCTCGTCTGGAAATAATCTTTTCCTTGGAGAAACAATTGCCTACTTTTGAACCAGAAAAACTGGAAATTGTAGGACGGGGATCTGATGATGCTTTACAAGGATTAGAAATTGCTTTAGAACAGTTAAAAGCTTTAAAAACTGCTAACATAAATACTAAAGTTTTAGAGCAAATTACTACACTGACTGAGTGTATTATTGAAGAAGTAAACGCTCACGACCAAAAAATTGCTAATTCAGCATTTGAGTTTGGTCACGACCAGTCACCAGAATTATTTGAAATAGCTAAAAAATACTGTGCTTTACACGCTGCTGCTGCGTGTTTGCATATGTGGATTTATAACCGCGAAATACTGGGTGAGTTTTTTGCAGGTGGTGAGTGGTTGGTACTATGTTTAAATCGTCTACTGCAACCTTTTGGGCATTCACGAAAAGTAGACCAATTATATTGGGAAAAAGTTACTCAAGAAATGCTCAAACTTGATAACGAAAATAAAATCTTTTCTATTGTTCCTTTTCAACTAGCACAAACTAAAAAACAGGAGAATAAAATAAATGCAAGTTCAGAACTCCAGCACGCTTAATACTGAAGCAAAAACAGAAAATTCCCCCTTAGAAATCTTACAAAAGTGGATTGCTGAAAAGTTAGCAGAACAATTGTCTGTTGACAAAAGTACTATCGAATTTACCGAACCTTTAACTCGTTATGGTTTGGACTCAATTGATGCAGTAACTCTAGTTGGTGAGCTGGAAGATGAACTAGAATTAGAGTTACCTTCTACTTTATTTTGGGATTATCCAACTATAGAAAAATCTGCTCAATATTTAGTTTCTGAATTTGATATTTCTGAGGCATTAGAAAATTTGGCAAGCTCTGAAGAAAAAACAGAAGAAGCGGAAGAAACTGCTGAAAAATCTGGTAAAGGTTGGGGTGGTTTTTGGAAGGGAGTAAGTGGTTCATAAAATAACTGAAGAACCCCCGGAGAAAATTCTTAGTTATGTGAGGATTTAGCTATGAGCAGTCAGCAGTTCCCTGCGGGATGCTACGCAAACAGCAATATAGCAGAGGGCAGAAGGCAGAAGGCAAAAGGAAAAATCTTACACCTGGTCTAAGTTTTAGACTCTTGAGCTGTTCTAACCTTTGCTTCAAGTGCTATAAGACCCTGCTTTTGAGGATAGGGTTTAAATTTAAATAGACTTAACGACTTTTGTAGTAAGATTTAATCCGGGCTGAATTAATACAGCTTTGAATGTTTACCAAAAGTAATAGCAGATAGCAGATAGCTGATGGCTCACGGCTGAATTTTTACTTAGTTATACTAATGATTTTTAGTATATATTAAGACTTGATCTTCATAAAATTAAAAATCTTAGTTACCAATAATAAAATTGCTTTTGGTAACTAAAAAATATTTCAATATTTCAGAGATTGACAAATACCTCATACCATAATTTATTGGGATAGGTTGCTATCAAGTATAGAGGAGGAAATAGTTAATTGAATTTTTCGGATTTTTCCTTCTGGTGGGTGCTGCTGATTTTTAGTGTGCCTTTCTTCACCATCCGCGCTCTAGGAAAAAGGTTAAACTTCTGGCAAGATTATTTTGATACCATTGGCTTGATGGTATTATCACTAACATTATTTTTAAATGCTAGTTTAAAAAGTTTTGCCGTATTTATATTTGAGGTGATTTTCAACTACATAATGGTGCGACTAATGTTGCAAAGGCGTGGTTGGGAGTCAAGGGCGATCGCTACATTTTTAATAGTATTTGATGTAGCAGTATTAGCATACTTTAAATATCTCACATTTTTTGTAGAAGATGTAGTAGGTTTAGTGGTAGGAATTCCGAATAATTGGCAACAAAGTTTTCCTTTACCTGTATATAAGACTATTCCACCAGGGATTTCTTTTTATACTTTTCAGATGGTGGCATTTGTTGTAGATTCTTTTACAGCGAAAAAGAAAAAGCCAATTAATTTCATAGATTACGTCAACTTTATCGCATTTTTTCCCCAAATTGTAGCAGGTCCAATCGAAAGACGCAAACAATTATTACCCCAGTTAGAATCTTTTAAATTCAAATTTACTGTAGAAAACTTTGAATTAGGTTTGCGATGGTTATCTCTAGGTTTATTTATGAAATTTGTTCTAGCAGATAACATTACTCCATATATAGACCTAGAGCAAGCAACAAATGCTTTGTTAGTTTGGTTTCATGCCTTTTTGTTTACTTTAAGAATATATTTTGACTTTGGTGGTTACAGCTTTATGGCTGTTGGTATCGCTAGATTTGTGGGAGTTAAACTAGAATTAAACTTTCTGGCACCCTACACTTCTGTCAGTATCCAAGAATTTTGGCGACGTTGGCACATTACTCTGAGTAACTGGTTTAGGGACTATGTTTTTATTCCTTTGATGGGTGCAAATAAACAATGGGCACCATTTTATTTATTTATAACATTTACTCTTTCAGGCTTTTGGCACGGGGCAGCCTGGAATTTTATTTTATGGGGAGCTTACCACGGAGCATTACTATTGGCAATCAGATATGCCGGGAGACCTTTTCAGAGGTTTGTGGGTAGATGGACTTCTAGAACTGATTTAGTTTCCTGGGCCTTGACGTTTATGTCCGTGACTCTAGGCTGTTTATTTTTTATGGAAACTAATATTAGTAGGTTGGGTACTAAGTTAGTAACTTTAGTTACACCTGGAGCTTATTCACTTTCAGGGGTGATCGATGCTTTTAGCTCTTATAGCATAAATGAGGCTTGGGCTTTAGTTTTTACTTTAGCTGTGGCGATCGGGGCATTATTTTTAGAACATTTGGCAGTTTGGCAGCAGCGAGATGAGTATGAGTTATTGCTATCTCCTTGGATATCTAGGGGTCTGCTAGGTTTAACTATTTTACTGGGGGCAACTATTCCTTCTGAATTTATTTACTTTGAGTTTTAATAGAACTCTTTTCAACAATTAATAATTAATAATTAATAATTACCTCTCCTTTAAAACGGATAGGATTGACTCAAAGGAAAATTTTTATTTTTATCCCCTTAAAAGAGAAGGGTTTGAACCACAAATTTTCGGTAAAAGTGTTAATTAAATCAATTTAAGATATCAAATCAATAATTTCATCTCCCTATTTCCAATACCCTATTCCCTGACTTCTGCAAGATGTCTAATGATTAGATTTAAAACATTTGTTCCGGAAGAATATTTTGGATTTACAAAAATTTTTGGGGCGTGAAATACAATGGTTAACAGATTAAATGCGATCATATTGATTTTAATTTGGAGTGTTGATGTATATCGGTTGAAGAAATATTTCAGTAAAACCAAACATGCGGTCGATGGAGGTTAAAACAAGCTCTACTATCATATTAAAACTTTGGGTTAGGTGTTAGGGTATGAAAACAATAGTGGCAAGGAGAATTCTGAATAGTAAAATTGGTTAGGTACTAATACATTTTGCTCTGACAAAAAGTTTTATATGACTTGATTCAAAAATATAATTATAGCAATGCGCTTTCAGGTACTTACAACTTAGAGTTATTAAGTGCAATCTAGAAAAGATGTACAAAAAATAATGCGTAAATATGCCAGAGTAAATTGCTATACCTGTAAAAATTTTGAAGTTAATTTAAAAAAAATTACCGAATAATTAAGATTTAAAGCCTCTCCTTTAAAGGAGAAAAAAGAAAAAAAATTATTTTGAGTTAATTCTCTTTTTTTCAAGGAGAGTTAATAATTAATAATTAATAATTAATAATTAATTATTAATAATTAATTGTTGAAGGCTGCTTCCTGAAAATTTTCATATCGGGATTTGTCAGGAGTAATTTTTATAGAATAGGTAAAAAATCGGCGCTGGTAAATTAGGGTATGATATTAATCTTAATTATTTAGGAGTCAGGAGTCAGGAGTCAGGAGTCAGGAGGGAATAAAGAAAAAGAAATAAGGAATAGAAGGGGAAAGTTTTTTGTTCGCGCTCTTATCCGGACAAGATATCATACCTCTTTTCACCAACGCCAAAAATCAATAATTATCAATATTAAAAGCTGTGGAAACTGGAAAAATATCTGAAACAGTCGAAGGAAGTAATGTAGCTACAAAAATTTGTATTTTAGGCGGTGGCTTCGGCGGTCTTTATACAGCATTGTATTTACAAAGCTTTCGGGGATTTAAACATAAAAACTGTCAAATAATTTTAATAGATTCACAGGATCATATTGTGTTTACTCCCTTACTTTATGAGGTGATTACAGATGAACTTAAAACTTGGGAAATAGCTCCATCTTTTGATAAATTACTCAAAAATAAAGACATTCAGTTTTGCCAAGACACGGTTGAAGATATTGATTTAAAAACTAGTCAAGTTAAACTTTTAGAGGGAGGAAATTTGCCTTATGATTATTTAGTTATTGCTGTGGGTGTCACTAATGGAAAAATACCAAATGGTGCAGAAAATGTTTTGACATTCAGAACTTTAGCTGATACTCAACGCCTCGAACAAAAGTTACAAAGTTTGGAAAATTCTAGCCAAGAAAAAATTCTGGTAAGTATTGTAGGTGGGGGTCCGAGTGGGGTAGAGTTAGCAGGAAAAATAGCAGATAGATTAGGGAAAAGGGGAGAAATACGTCTGATAGAAAGAGGAAAGGAAATTCTGAAAAGTTTTACTCCTGCTACTCGGAAAAATGCTCAACGAGCTTTAGATAAAAGAAATGTTTTAATCAGTTTACAGACAGGTGTGAATGCTATTGAAACTGACAAAATCACTATTTTGCAAGCTGGAGAAACTGCTGTTATCCCCACCGATTTAATATTATGGACTGCGGGAACTCAAATGAGAGAGTTGGTGAAAAATTTGGATTGTTCTCATAATTCTAGAGGTCAACTTATTTGTGAGCCAACTTTACAGTTAGTGGACTATCCAGAAGTATTTGCATTAGGAGATGTTGCGGAGATTTCATATCCCAATAATCAACAACTTCCAGCAACAGCTCAAGTTGCTTATCAACAAGCAAGTCAAGCAGCAAAAAATCTGTGGAAAACTTTAAATAATAAACGCCCAAGACCGTTTCATTATTTACATTTGGGAGAGATGATTACTTTGGGGATGAATACGGCAGCTATTTCTAGTTTTGGTATTAGTTTATCTGGCTCTTTTGCTGCTTTGGTTAGGTTAGGAGTTTATATTCAAAGATTACCTACTTTATCTCACAAATTTAAAGTTATTCGCCATAGATTACAAGTTTGGTGGCAACATTTATTTGGCAAATCAGCTAGTCACAAAAAATTGAGATAAATAGATAATTTATAATTTTAATACAGTCAATAACTATAGCATTTTCAAATGATATGTCAAACAAGAATTAGTTATTTGCTAACAGTAAAAAGTTCGGCAAACCTTCTTACCTGTTGCCTGTTGCCTGTTGCCTGTTGCCTAAAAGCAACCATGTTTTTTACGCAACTCAAATGAAATTACTATAAATAATTAAAATGACAGTAAGTATGGAAAAGGAAAAAAATAATTTAGGTGCCACACTGGAAAAATTGTTTGGTTTAGATTTGCGATCGCTTGCCCTATTTAGAATAGGGTTAGCGTTAATAATTATCACAGATTTAATTATCCGTGCTGGAGATTTAACAGCTCATTATAGTGATGCTGGAGTATTGCCTCGAACATTACTCAAGGAAATTTCAAGTCCTTTGTATTGGTCAATAAATTCAATTAGTGGTGCAGCTTTTGTACAGGGGTTAATTTTCTTATTTGCAGGATTAATAGCTATAGCTTTGTTAGTAGGATATCGAACTAGATTAGCAACTATTGCTATGTGGGCGTTTATTATTTCTATTCATAATAGAAATCCTACCCTGATTTTTGCTGGAGATGATGTATTAAGGGTGCTACTTTTTTGGTCAATGTTCTTACCATTGGGAGCAAACTATTCAATTGATAGTGCATTGAATTCATCAACAGAAAAATTACCGAAACGTATTTGTTCTGCTGCTACTTTTGCATTAATGGCACAAATGGTGCTTATTTACGCAGGTTCAGCAGCATATAAAACAAAAAGTGAATTATGGTGGCCTGATGGAGATGCTGTCTATTATTCTTTGAGTTTTGATGGGTATGCTACAACATTCGGGCAATTTTTACTAAGTTTTCCTCAGCCTATATTAAAGTTACTAACCTGGGCAGCTCTTTGGTTTGAATGGTTAGGACCTTGGATGATTTTTATTCCTTTTGGAATTACGTTTTTCCGTTCCTTTGCTGTTGTTTCATTTATTCTTTTACATATTACTTTTGGTTTGTGTTTTACTATAGGAATATTTCCTTTTTTAAGTATTGTTAGTTGGTTGGCTTTGATTCCTACACCAGTATGGGATAATTGGCAGGAAAAAATTAAGACAAATGAACGGCAAGGATTAAAGATTTATTATGATAAAGACTGTGGATTTTGTAAGAAAGTTGTTTATCTGCTACGCACTTTTTTGATTTTACCGGGAACGCCATTAACGACTTGTCAAACTGATGAATCTATCTATGCTGATATGCAGGATAAAAATTCTTGGGTAGTGGTAGACTGGCAAGAAAATCGACTTTTTAAATGGGAAGCTTTAGTTTATGTATTTAGTTTGTCTCCTATATTTAAACCTTTGGCTTTTGTGATGGGATTACCATCAATCATGCCAATTGGAACTAAATTTTATGAAACTATTGCCAATAATAGAAAATTTGCTGGCAACTTTACTAAACCTCTTCAATTTCGTCCTTTAAATATACGTCCTTATCGCGGATTAAATATCATTATATTTTTACTAATTATTTATACTTTTATTTGGAACGTTAAAAGTTTTGTCAAACAAACCTATCAAAGAAGAAAAGTACAAAAGCAAGATTTAATTACTAAGACTCACAAATTATTTCAACGTCGGATTGTACAAAGGTTAGATGTTTTTGGTAAGGTGACAAAATTAGATAAATCTTGGAGTATCTTTGCTCCTGCTCCACCTAGAGATGATGGTTGGCATGTTATTCCTGGTAAGTTGAAAAATGGTAAAGAAGTTGATGTTTTGTATAAAAAAGGAGAGCCTTTAAGTTGGGATAAACCAACTCTAAGAGAATTTAATAAATTGTATTCTAATATGCAGTGGCGGACTTATTTCCTAAATTTCAATCGAGCTATAGGTAAAAAACTTTATCCTTATTATGCAGAGTATGTGTGTCGTGAATGGAATAAAAAGAATGAAGGTTCGGAAAAATTAGAAAGTTTCGATATTTTCTTTATGGATGAGAGAACTGTACCACCAGGGGAAACACAAACTGTGGAAAAGAAAAGTGTCATGCAAAAATCTTGTTCAGATGACCAAGAAAATAATTAGGGTTGATTAACTATTGTTGATTTGCTAATATTTATTCACATAAATTCATATACGTTGATATAGTTATACCGATATAGTTGCATAGATTGTGCTATAATCATGTGCAGACAGAGTAGTTTGTGGTGCACGCACCAGGCCACTATGTAACCGCTATCCTGATAAGTTACCCCTAGCATGGTCAAGTAATTAAAACTTCTGCGAACGTCGATAACCAAGACGATGTAAGTGTTTAAAAAGCGTCTACAGGTTTTCTTGTAGACTTTGGGAGATACCCCCTCAGCAGGCTATCTTGCTGTGCATTGTTAACATTTGTTAGCAAAATCGTATCGGAGAAAGTGATTAGGTATCTTAATTCAGGGAAAACGCATCTAAATTCTGGAACCTTCTACCGTTAAGCTTTAGAAGAGTAATGAGTATAAATACTTAGAACCATTACATCCTTGCCCTACAAAAACTTCAAAAATAAGATGTGTTTGCCCTGGTATGTTATTTAACTCTTATATTTTTATCTTTGGTTTTTTACCTTTAACTCTGATTGTATTCTTTGCCTTAACCAAGTTTGGTTTAATTAAAGCTGCTAAGGTTTGGTTGACTGCTAGCTCTTTTGCTTTTTACGGTTATTGGAATGTTGCTTATTTGCCTCTGCTGATAATTTCTATTTTGTGGAATTATCAAATGGGTAAATTTATTGCTGAAGCTAAACCGGAAAGTAAGCGAGCAAATATTTTACTTTGGGTAGGTATAGCTCTTAATTTAGCAATAATTTCCTATTATAAATATGCGAACTTTTTCTTGGATACTGTTAATTCAGTAGTTTCTACAAATTTGAATGCTGGGCAAATTATTTTGCCTTTGGCAATTTCTTTTTATACTTTTACTCAGATAGCTTATTTAGTAGATGCTTATCGTGGGGAAACAAGAGAGACTAATTATGATTTACTTACTTATAGTTTCTTTGTGGTTTTCTTTCCCCAATTAATCGCCGGACCTATTTTACGCCACGATGAACTTATTCCCCAGTTTCGTCAATTGCGTAGTTATATTTTTTCCCAGAAAAATATGGCTTTGGGTTTAAGTATTTTTAGTCTGGGATTATGTAAAAAAGTTTTGATAGCTGACACTATATCGCATTGGGTAGCACTAGCTTTTAATAATGCTTCTGAGTTGAGTTTTATTGAAGCTTGGGTAGGAGCTTTAAGTTACACTTTTCAGCTATATTTTGATTTTTCTGGTTACTCCGATATGGCGATCGGTTTGGGGTTGATGTTTAATATTAAATTACCGATTAATTTTAACTCTCCCTACAAGGCTACTTCTATTAGTGATTTTTGGCAAAGATGGCATATTACTTTATCCAATTTTCTGAGAGATTATTTATATATTCCCCTGGGTGGAAGTCGTCGTGGAGAAGTACGTAGTTATAGTAATCTTTTGACAACAATGCTGTTAGGTGGATTATGGCATGGTGCAGGTTGGACTTATGTAATTTGGGGAGGTTTACACGGTACATATTTATGTATAAATCATGGTTGGCGAAAGTTAAATATTCCGATGCCGAAAGTATTGGCGTGGGTAATTACTTTTGTTGCTGTTATTGTTGGTTGGGTGTTATTTCGATCGCAAAATATTCAAGATGGTCTAGATATTTTACAGACAATGGCAGGTCTAAATGGGGTTGTTATACCAGGGGAAGCTAAAGATAAATTATCTGTGTTAACTAATTTTGGTTTTCAGCTCAAATCTTGGTCGGATATGAATTATTTGCCGGAATTTTTGGGGAGTAAAATTTTCTCAATTTTGGGTTTAATAGGTTTAACCTTTTCTGTAAGTTTCCTACCAAATACTCAGGAAATTTTGGCAAAGTTAAAACCTACTTGGTGGTGGGCAGTTTGGATTGGTATTTTGACAAGTTTAGCTTTATTATCGCTGAATCGTGTGTCTGAATTTCTTTATTTCCAATTTTAAATTGTTTGGATAAATTATGAGCATAAATAATCAACTTAGTTCTACATACTCCCAAGCTTATCCTCCCAAAAAAACAGATAATTCTTATTACACTCCTAAAGTAAGGAATTTAATTTTGAACAGGCTTATTTCTGATAAAGAAGAATAATTTTTAGAGGATTTTGGAGTTTTAATTAATCGAGAAAATATTGAATCACATTTAGCAAAAATTCCTCAAGACCGAGAAAATTGGGCGAAAAATAATCCTGATGAAGTGAAGTTAGTAAAAGAAATTAAACAAAAATATGATGTCTCACTAAACTAGATAAAAATTATGTTTAAGATATTAAATTAACTAAAATCTACTTTGATTTGGATATAAAATATGAGTTCAAATAATCAACTTAGTTATAGTTTATATCAACCTTTAACTGCTAAAAAATTAGAAAAATATATGGTAAATAGAAAAAAATATCGTCGATATAATTGGCTATTTTTAGTATCAGTATTTCTCCCTGTAGTTACTGTGGGAGTATTTAATATTATTGTCGATCCTTATGATGTATTTAATACTCCCAATTTCTTAGGAATAAATCATTCAAAACCTCGGAAAGATAATAGTGATAGCCTCTTTAAAGCAACTGATGTTATCCGCATTAAACCTGTAACAGTTTTTATGGGTTCATCGAGAACAAAACGCGCTATAGATCCTAACTATCTAGCTTTAAAAAATTATAAGCTGGCTGATAATTTAGCACTTACTAAGGGAAATTTCTATGAGTTACGACGCTATTTAGAACACGCGATCGCTAATTAGAAGGAATTAGACTTAGTTGTTATAGGCTTAGATTTTTTTATGTTTAATTCGTTGATAGGAACCAGGCAAAATTTTTCTGAGCAGAGACTAGAAAAAAAATATATTCTCTTGGAAGACTTGCTTAATATTACTTTCTCTTTAGATGCCTTTTTGGCAAGTCAAGAAACATTAATTGATAGTAATAAAAATCTGCCAAATAATATTTTTGATGGAGAAAATGGATTTATACCTTATCTAAATGTTGACCCGAAAAAAACTAAGTCTAGATTTGAAAGAATTATGAATAATTATTATGTAGGTTACTCTACAATATTTCAAGTATCTCCTCAATTACTAGATGAATTCAAAAAAGTAGTCGATTTATGTAAAGAAAATCAAATTAAATTAATATCATATATTTCTCCTGCTCATGCAACTCAATGGGAAATTATTAAAAGTTCTGGTCAGTGGTCAACTTTTGAAGAATGGAAACGTAAAGTTGTAGAAATTAGTGATGTCTTTGACTTTTCTGGATATAACAGTGTCACAACTGAAGCTATTCATAATAATATGGAAAATTATACAGAGAATTCTCATTACACTCCTAAAGTAGGGAATTTAATTTTGAACAGAATCCTGTCTTACAAAGAAGAAGAAGTTCCAAAGGATTTTGGAGTTTTAATTAATTCAGAAAATATTGAATCCCATCTAGAAAAAATTCGTCAACACCGAGAAGTTTGGGCTAAAAATAATCCTGATGAAGTGAAGTTGGTAGAAGAAATTAAACAAAAGTATGATGGGGCACTAAACTAGATAAAAATTATATCTGACATATTAAATTGACTAAAATCTACTTTGACTTGGAGCTACATATGAGTATCAATAATCAACTTAGTTCTACTGCTTCTAATTCTTCATATCCTCAAAAATCAGAAAAATATGTGGCAAATAGAAAAAAATATCGCCGATATAATTGGATGTTTTTCTTGTCAGTATTTCTCCCTATAGTTACTGTAGGAATATTTAACATTGTTGTCGATCCTTATGATGTTTTTAATACTCCCAATTTCTTAGGAATAAATCATTCAAAACCTCGGAAAGATAATAACGATCGCCTCTTCAAGGCAACTGATGTTATTAGGATTAAACCTATTACTGTTTTAATGGGTTCATCTAAAACTAAACAAGGTTTAGATACTAATTATCCAGCTTTAAAGAATGAACAACCTGCTTATAATTTAGGACTAAATGCTATAACTGCTTATGAATTACGACGTTATTTAGAACATAGTATTGCTAACCAACAAGAATTAAGTTTGGCTATTATTGGCTTAGATTTTTTGATGTTTAATTCATTTACTAAGCGTCGAGGAACCTTTGCTGAATACAGGTTAAAAAAACAGTATATTTCCCCGAAAGATATAATTCATGTAGCCTTGTCTATGAATGGAGTTTTAGCTAGTAAAAAGACTATAATTGATAGTAATAAAACTTCCCTAGATGATATTCCTTATGAAGCAAATGGATTTATGCCAGTTCTAAATCCTGACCCAGACAAAACTAAAGATAAGTTTCAATATGGTATCAATAATTATTTTAATGATCATGCTAAGTATAAATTATCTACTCCATTAATTGAATTAAAAAAAATAGTAGATTTATGTCAGAAAAATCAAGTTAAGTTAATTGTATTTATTTCTCCCTCTCATGCAACTCAGTGGGAAGCAATTAGAGCAACAGGTGAGTGGTCAACTTTTGAAGAATGGAAACGTGAAGTTGTAAAAATTACTCCAGTATTTGATTTTTCTGGATACAATAGTATCACAATTGAACCAATCCATAGTGGTATGGAAAACTATAGAGATAATTTTCATTACACTAAGAAAGTTGGGGATTTAGTTTTGAATCGAATTTTATCTTACAAAGAAGAAGAAGTTCCAGAGGATTTTGGGATTTTAATTAATCAAGAAAATATTGAATCCCATCTAGAAAAAATTCGTCAAGACCGAGAAGTTTGGGCAAACAATAATTCTAATGAAGTGAAGTTGGTAGAAGAAATTAAACAAAAGTATGATGGGGCACTAAACTAGATAAAAATTATATCTGACATATTAAATTGACTAAAATCTACTTTGACTAGGAGGCAAATTATGAGCATTAATAATCAACTTAGTTCTACTTACTCTCAAGCTTAATCTACCCAAAAATTAGAAAAGTTTTTGACTATAGACATATTTTTACTATATTTTCTGATGGAAGTAAAAGCCAAATAATAGAAATACTAAATTATATAAGTACCTGATAAAAATTAATTAATATTCGATATCAGGGGGAATAGCATAAATTTGTTGTTGGTATAATCTGGATGGTCACGACTTTATATTTGCTTTTAATATGCTTTCAGAAGAAAAGAAAGTACAACTTTCCATAGTCATTCCTTTTTATAACGAGGAGCCAAATATTGATTATTTGTTTGAACGGCTAATATCAGTGCTAAAGCCTCTAGAAATGACTTATGAAATAATATGTATTAATGATGGTAGTAAAGATAATACTCTAAAGTTATTAGTAGAATATCATCAACGCAATTCCTTAATTAAAGTAGTAAACTTTTCCCGTAACTTTGGTAAAGAAATTGCTATAACAGCAGGTATTGACTATACCGTAGGCGATGCAGTTATACCCATAGATGCCGATCTACAAGACCCACCAGAATTAATTGTGGAAATGATAGCCAAGTGGCGAGAAGGATATGATGTGGTCTACGCAACTAGGCGATCGCGCCAAGGAGAAAGTTGGATCAAAAAATTCACAGCCCAAAGATTCTATCGTACAATTCAACGTTTGACCCCTGTAGAAATTCCGCCCGATACTGGCGACTTCAGGTTAATGGACCGAAAAGTTGTAGAAGCTCTCAAAAAGTTACCAGAAACTAACCGTTTTATGAAGGGTTTATTTTCCTGGGTAGGTTATCAACAAACTTCAATATTATATGACCGAGGTCTTCGTTTCAAAGGTGAAACAAAATGGAATTATTGGCAACTCTGGAATTTAGCAATTGAAGGTATCACTGCTTTTAGTTCAATACCTCTCAAAATTTGGAGCTATATTGGGATATCAATTTCTTTAATTTCATTTATTTATGCTAGCTTTTTAGTGATTCGGACTTTGATATTTGGAATTGATGTTCCTGGTTACGCTTCATTAATAGTAGCGATATTATTTTTAGGTGGAATGCAGTTATTATCTCTAGGAATTTTAGGTGAATATTTAGGTCGCGTTCATGAAGAAGTCAAGAGAAGACCTCTTTATTTAGTCAGAGAAAGTTATGGATTTGAAAATCAGATGACTAGGAGTGAATAATCTCAAAGTTTTTGTCATTAAATCAAGAATACTAAAGCAGTAATTTTGGGTCGGAGTAGAGATTTAATGTTCAATCTTAAAACTGGTATTTTTCTCCTGACAATTATTTGTATAATTGCCACTGGAACAGCAGCTTATTTATGCAGCTTATTTATTAGGTGGTTTACCTCCGGAACAAGTTCAAAGTTGGCTAGAACGAGCAGGTATTTGGGCACCAATAATCTATATAGTTATTTATACAATAGCAACTATTTTAGTTTTACCTTCTACAGCACTTAATCTGGCTGGAGGCGCAATTTTTGGACCCTGGATCGGTACATTATGGACAAGTTTAGCAGCAATTATTGCTGCAATTATCGCATTTTATTATTCTCGTACTGTAGGTCGAGAATGGATTTCTCAAAAGTTGGCTGGAAGATGGCAAGCAATGGATGCTGAAATGCGTCAGGGAGGATTATTTTATATGTTTGCCATTCGTTTATTGCCAATCATTCCTTATGGTTTAGTAAATTTTGCTGCTGGTTTAACATCTGTTAGTTTTAAAGATTATCTATTAGGCACTATCTTGGGAACTTTACCTGGTGTTTTGCCTTTTGTAATGTTAGGAAGTTCTGGTTTAACAGCATTAAAAACAGGTGACATTTTGCCTTTAGTTGGAGCGTTAAGTCTCATCGCTATGTTAGTAGGAGGTGCAACTTGGTATCGTCGTCGTCGCAGTCTGCCAAAGAAAGTTATAGAAGAAATGAAAGATTCATCTTCATCAGATTTTTTTGATAATTAAATCTCTTTTGGTTAATATCCAAAAATAACCAAATAACAAAAATGAAAAGCAAGTTTAAATTAAGAGTTGATTCATCAAATTAGTTTCAACTATTATGTTATGTCACCTATATCTTAAGAATTAATGCTCTATTGACTAATCATGAAAATTTTGATTTATTATCACCTTAAAAGTGGAGGCTTTAAACCACAATTTTTCGGTAAACAAGAGCGTCGTTTATTATAAAATTTATTAATGGCTTTTAATGGTCTGCCTTTAATCAAAAGAGGTAAAATTACTGTTTTATTTGTCGTTACAGCTATTAAATTATTTACTCCTAAATATACTCCTGCTATTTGTTGATTATTTGTTGTTTACTCCGATTTTTCATAGACTATTTCTATTATATAAAAGCTAATTTTGGGGATAATTCTTGCCTCTATTATTTCTGTCTGTGAAGTGGGAATTTTTATTTCACTCATCGGCAGATGAAAAATTCCTTTTTTTAATGCTTTTTTGTAAATTGGGTAGTGCAGAGCGCAAAGTGTGGGATAAGTAATTAAGTCATTCCAGTTCCAAGGAGCGATCACTAAACCTGCCCTTTGTGCTGATGTATTTTCAAATGCGACTATGAACCCAAATCCAATTGAAATAGGCGATATGCCTGACGCCACGCTCCGCGAACGCCAATCTCACGATTATCATGGATATACAACTGAACAAACTTACTCATTTTAGTTTTATAGCTATAATTATGAGTAATTTTGAGAGACTTTAGAGGTTGTTTGTAAAGAATTATGAAGTGTTTTTACCCCTCGCAAATTGGGTATTTCAGCCTATAAATCTGGGATAAATAACCAATTTGTACAGTTTAAAGGTCAATCATTGTATATTACAAAACTTTACAAACAGTCTCTTAGACAAGTTTTCGCTTTCTGTATTTACCCCTAGAGTAGTCTTGGTTAAAATTATTACTAATTTTGCTGCTACGAATACTCAGTCAAAAATTCAAGTTGTTATGATAAACTAAATAAAATAAAGATTTATCCATAGTAGCTAATCAAAATGAGTAACTATTTATCCACTCAAGAGATAGGAGTAAATAAAAGTTCTCCTACTCTATTAGATATATCTATTGTGACACCTATTTACAATGAAGTTGATAGTATTCCTCAACTACTGGAAACAATTTCTACTAGTTTAAGGGAAAATCAGCTTACCTACGAAATTATTTGTGTAGATGATGGATCTCGGGATGGTTCGACAAAACTACTAACAGAATTAGCTCAAAAACGTACAGATTTAAAAGCAGTAATTCTCCGCCGAAATTATGGACAAACTGCAGCTATGGCAGCAGGGTTTAAGTATGCTACGGCCAAAGTAGTTGTCACTTTAGATGGAGATTTACAAAATGATCCGGCTGATATTCCACTATTATTATCTAAGCTCAATGAAGGTTATGACTTAGTTAGTGGGTGGCGAAAAAATAGGCAGGATGATGCTGTTACACGACTACTTCCTTCTAAAATTGCTAATTGGATAATTGGTAAAGTTACAGGGGTAAATTTACATGATTATGGTTGTTCTTTAAAAGCTTATCGTTTGGAATTGGTTGCTGATATGAACCTTTATGGTGAATTACATAGATTTTTACCAGCTTTAGCTTTTATTGAAGGAGCAAGAATTACAGAAATACCTGTTAACCACTATGCTCGTCGCTATGGTAAAAGTAAGTATGGTTTAGGGCGAACTTTCCGAGTTGTGATGGATTTATTAACAGTATTTTTTATGAAAAAATTCCTCACTAGACCGATGCACGTTTTTGGAATGTTGGGTTTTATTTCTGGGGGAGTTGGTCTATTTTTGGGGATTTATTTAACTATCCTCAAATTTGGCTTGAATGAACAGATTGGCGATCGCCCTCTACTAATTTTAATTGTTGTGTTATTACTTGCAGGTTTACAATTATTTAGTTTTGGTTTATTGGCAGAATTACTGATGCGAACTTATCACGAATCTCAAGAACGACCTATTTATCGAGTTAGAGAAATTGTTGGTAAAAATTAATAGAAGAAGGGAGAAGGAAGAAGGAAGAAGGAAAAGGCGTTTAGGTCTTGCTGAATAAATGTATGAAATTCAATTATACCAAATTGAAATGAAGCTGCATAGAATAATATTTCAAGCATAATTGACCGCAGGTAAGCTTAGATAAAGATAGATAGATTTAATGAATTTCATCATTCTATGCAACCTCATATAAAACTGATATTAGTGGTAAATTTTTGCCCAAAACAACAGTGGGGATTATACCTCAATACAGTTTCCTAGGTCATGCTGCGCAATCAGATAAGACCAAAACTCATAAGGTATGGAACTATTAGATGTACATGAGGTTTTCAGATGACAGAACTGCCAAAAAAAACCTTAACTGAACCCTATTGGACTATACCTATTTCTGACTCTAAAGTCACTGAAAAACTCTTTTCTAACTACTGACTCCTAACTCCTGACTCCTAACTCCTGACTCCTGACTCCTGATCTAATTACTGGGGATTGTTGATAAGTGGGAAAATCAATATATCCTTCTTTGTCAAATGAATACCAAATTTTTACATCAGCAGGTGGATTAAGAGGATAGCCATTAGTAAAACGTTCTACTAAATCTGGATTACTCATAAAGGGTCGTCCAAAAGCAATTAGATCGGCATTTCCAGCTTGAATTGCTGTTTCAGCAGTTTCTTGAGTATATCCACAATTTCCGATAAGAGTGCTGGTGAATACCTCTCTAAATTCAGCCAAAGTCATCGGTTCACCTAATTCGTGATAACCAAAAGCTAAACCATCCATAACGTGAAGATAAGTTAACCCATAATTATTTAACTGTTGCGCAACATAAATAAAAGTTTCCCGAAAATCTGGCGAACCCATATCGTTAAAATTACCATTAGGAGAAATTCTTACCCCAACTCTATTAGCAGGCCAAACAGTTAAAATAGACTCTACAATTTCTTTGAGAAACTGAAATCTGTTTTCCAGACGGCCACCATAGCGATCGCTCCGATGATTAGTTTTTGACTGTAGAAATTCGTCAATCAAATAGCCATTTGCTCCGTGAATCTCTACTCCATCAAAACCAGCAGACTTTGCACGTTCGGCAGCTAAACGATAATCTTCTACAATTCCCGGAATCTCTTCTGTTTCTAGAGCGCGAGGAGTTTCTAATGGTTGTTTGCCAATGGGAGTATGAATGTATTCTTGATTCAACTTAATAGCAGAGGGCGCTACTGGCAATTGACCATTTTCCTGAAAGCTGCTATGAGAAGCTCGTCCACAGTGCCAAAGTTGAAGGAACATAGGAGTTCCTTTGCTATGGACAGCATCTACAACTTGTTTCCAAGCTTCTGTCTGTTCGTCTGAGTAAATGCCTGGTGTATTTAGCCAACCATTAGCTTGTTTGGAAATGACAGTTGCTTCTGAAATGATTAAACCTGCCCCAGCTCTTTGAGCATAATATTCGGCCATCATCGCATTGGGCATTCGCTCTGTGCCTGCTCGCGATCGGGTCATTGGAGCCATGACAACTCGATTTTTTAGGGTTAAATCTCCCATCATTAAGGGAGTTAGTAGGGTTTGTGAATTTGTTTGAGTAGTCATTTTTTTTATTGCTCAGTTTCTAGGATGATAATTTCATATTCATTGGTTTATTTTACCTGGAATTAAACATAGATTGAAGTTATCAAAAAATTATAATTTTGAGTGATATTTAACTATCTATAGCTATAGATTTAGTATTAAATAATTTTGCTTAATCAAGAGCAAGATTATGTAAGCATTCAGCATTCAGCAGTCAGGTGTAAGTTTGATTAGAGCTTGAATTAGTATGAGTTAAAAAGTCAAAAAGGAAAGGTTCCGAAATATCAAAAGTTTAAAATTTAGACAATGTAATATTTTCTTCGGGTGTATCTCAATGAGTGAATAAAGCTAAAAAATTATTGCTTTTAGGCAACAGGCAACAGCTCATCTGGCAACAGGGAATATATAGAAACAAAGTATTTTTGCTTGCTATGAGATGCACTCTTTTCTTCTCTCCTAGATAACTAAAGCCTCCTTCTTTCTTCTTCCTTCTGAAAAGTAATTCGGATTCTACGAATTAGTTAATAACTGAAGTATTACGCAACCATAGCACTAATGCATGATAATTGGTATAAAGTCTTCTTCTTTCTTCTTCCTTCTTCCTTCTTCCTTCTGAAAGAAAAGATGCCGAAATATCAAAAATTTAAAATTTAGACAATGTAATATTTTCTTGTCTCCTAGATAACTAAAGCCTCCTTCTTCCTTCTGAAAAGAAAGATGCCGAAATATCAAAAATTTAAAATTTAGACAATGTAATATTTTCTTGTCTCCTAGATAACTAAAGCCTCCTTCTTCCTTCTTCCTTCTGAAAAGAAAGATGTCGAAATATCAAAAATTTAAAATTCAGGCAATGTAATATTTTCTTCTATCCTAAATAACTAAAGCCTCCTTCTTCCTTCTTCCTTCTTACTTCTTACTTCTTCTTTCTGAATTGCTATTTCTTTTAACAATTCACGATTAATTTTACCCTGATAATTACGAGGTAAATTTTTAACTTTAACCCAAGATTTAGGTTGTTTAAACTTACTCAATTTTTCATTAATAGTAGCCATAAACTTTTCTACAGAAACTTCTAAGTCATCAGAAACATAAACAGCAGTCACAATTTCACCCCAATATTTATCGGGTAAACCTATTACACAAACA
The DNA here is from genome assembly GCF_003838195.1 of Okeania hirsuta. Taxonomy (GTDB): domain Bacteria; phylum Cyanobacteriota; class Cyanobacteriia; order Cyanobacteriales; family Microcoleaceae; genus Okeania; species Okeania hirsuta. The sequence continues at coordinate 39,059 of NZ_RCBY01000006.1, read as the reverse complement.
TCAGTAACTAATCCAGTTGCTAAAATAGCTGCTTCTACTTCTGCCGGAAAAACATTTTCCCCACCAGTAATAATTTTTTGACTACGACGACCTACTATATTTAAGTAATTTTGATTATCCAAAAATCCTAAATCATCCGTCACAAAACTTTCAGAAGAATTAAATAAGTTGGGATAATATCCTAATGCTAAAGAATGAGCTTTGATGTTAATAATTCCAATTTTATTTTTGCCTAAAATCTCCCCATTTTCACTTTTAATCATAATTTCTGCGTGGGGTAAAATTTGACCGTTGCTATTATTTCCTTTCAAAAAATCTTTGGGTTTAAGAGTAGCAATTTGAGCAGCAGTTTCAGTCATTCCGTAAGTAGGTGCTAATCTAATCTGATATTTTCTAGCTACATCAAATAATTCCTGCCAAGCAGGTGCGCCACCTAAAAGCACTGTCTGAAAATTAGATAACCATTTTGCTGTTTCTGAATTTTGTATCAGCTTTTGTAATTGAGTTGGTACTAGGGAAATAAAAAATTTATTGGGATTAATATTCCATTCCTTTTTGTCGAAAATTTCTTTATATGATGGCAAAATTACTAAATTTCCTCCAGTAATAAAGGAGCGCATGAATTGCATTAAACCACTGACGTGATATAAGGGTAAAACACAAAATGAGTTAATTTTTTGTACTTGGAAATATTTTTGGAAGCCTTCCACAGATGCTATTAATGTTTCCCATGTATGAATGGTAAATTTAACTTTTCCAGATGAGCCACCAGTAGGAATCATAATCAAATTTTTTGGAAAAAATTCCTTGGTATTATTATTAGTATGTATTGGTTTTAGAGAGATGCTATTTTGAGGAGATACATCATTTTTGTATATATCTGCTCCTAGAAAATTTTCGTCGGGAGTATTTCCAAAAATTATATCTGGTTGTACTAATTCTAATACTTGTTCCCATTCTTGTTTCCCCCAATTTGGATTACATAGAAAGACTTGAAAACCAGTAGCAACAGCAGCAACAAAACTGGTAATAAATTCTGTTGGTTTTGATTCTGATATAAATATCTTTGGTGCAGATTCTGGGTGAAAATTTTCGTTCAAGTAATCAAACTTTTTTTGACTAATAGAGTAGATATAACTACTTTCATTACTAATTAGTAAATCACTATTTGCACTCAGATAGTTAAAAATTTGGTTCATAAATTGTCTTGTCATATTTTCTCTTGTTCATTAAATCAATGGGGAATTACAAAACCAAAAGCACAATTTTTGAGTAGATTTTGTTGTAATTATGTTCCAAGTCATAGTGCAGTTTTTCTAATAACTTTTGTTTCAAACACTCAATAGAATAAAGAGGGCAGGTTTTGAGAACTAGATTCTCTTATCTCAAGGCTTTTAGTTAAACCCGCACCTACTTATTACCAATTAGTAAATCTCTACTTTTACTTAGATAGTTAAAAATTTGGTTCATAAATTTTCTTGTCATATTTATTCTTATTCATCAAACTAATGAGTAATTTCAGTTATTACTTATCAGTTTCTCAGTAAATCACTACTTAGGGCTTGCTGATTAAAGATAAAAGTCTTGATATATAAAGGTTTTTGCCTTTTTAGGTAGTAAAAAAGTAGCAGGTTTTTGCCTGCACATTGCTCAAAAAGTGAGTATTGGGGCAAGATAGAGGCAGAACAATTTGGGGATAATTTTTCCAAGTAGTTCCTCTACGACTCTTTCCAACTCTTGACTCTTCACTACTCCCTACTCCCTACTCCCTATCTCAACAAAAAGACTTTTTCAGCAAACCCTACTTATACTTAGATAGTTAAAAATTTGACTTATAAATTGTCTTGTCATATTTCTTCTTGTTCATCAAACTAATGAGTAATTTCAGTTATTACTTATCAGTTTCTCAGTAAATCACTACTTTTACTTAGATAGTTAAAAATTTGACTTATAAATTGTCTTGTCATATTTCTTCCTGTTCATCAAACCAATGGGTAATTTCAGTTATCAGTTTTTCGGTAAATTACTACTTGTACTCAGATAGTTAAAAATTTGGTTCATAAATTTTTTTGTCATATTTATTCCTGTTCATCAAACCAATGAGTAATTTCAGTTATCAGTTATCAGTTATTACTTATCAGTTTTTCAGTAAATCACTACTTGTACTCAGATAGTTAAAAATTTGACTTATAAATTGTCTTGCCATATTTCTTCTTGTTCATCAAACCAATGAGTAATTCCAAAACCAAAAGCACGACTTTTAAGTATATTTGGTTGTAATTCTGTCGCGAGTTGTAGTGCTGATTTTCTACCAATTTTTGTTTCAAATACTGAAGAAAAAACTACATCAATAATATGATTTTGGCAAAAATTACGGAGTTGGGAAGGCGAACCAAAAATAGCAGGTTTTATCGAAAATATTCCTCGCCAACCCTGTTGATAATATTGTTGCATTTTACTGAAGTTAGCAACAGATTCATCTAAAGCAATAGGAGTCAAGTGTTGATGACTTAATTTCAACATTTCCTCAAATTTATCGACAGATAAAGGTTGCTCTATAAATTCAATTAAATTGAGATTTTCACATATTTCTAACCATTGTTTTGCCTCCTCAAAAGTTAATCCAGCATTAGCATCTAATCTGAGATTTGCTTCTGTAGGAAGTGCTTTAACTAACTGCTGAAAAATTTGGATTTCTGTTTGAATTTTATTAACTCCTATCTTCCATTTAAAAGTACGATATCCTTCTTGCCATAGTGGCTTCCAAATTTCTATAGCTGGCTCTCCTTCTGGTAATAAAGCACTGTAAAAATTAGAGTTTTTCAATTCTTCTTTCTTATCTATTTCTCTTTCTCTAAGATTTTCCCAAGCCGACTCAAAACCAAACTTACAAGCAGGTAAATTTTCAGGAATAGATAAAATTGTTTCTACTGTAATTTCTGTTGGTAAGTGGTGACAAAAATCTAAAGCTTCCGACAAAGTTTCAGAGCAAAACCAACTCAAAGGAGCAATTTCACCTAAACCTATTTTTCCAGTTTTGCTGGTTAGTTGTAAAATAATTCCTTCTCTAATATTCCAGATACCATGGCTGGTTTTGAGAGGTTGTTTGAAGTTCCTTTTGTAGAGGAAAAATTTTAGTTGATAGTGCATAATTTTTGTGGAAGGTTTTCTTTGAAAAATTCAACCTCCTAGTCTATTTTTTACAAGGTATAGTAGTTTCAAATAAAAATGAGACGGATAAATCCCTTATTTTTAAGGATTATATCAAGGTTAAGTGTCTCAATCTTAATTGGAATGACTATATAGCAACTGCTACAGCGGTTAGGGCAGAGAAAAATATCAAATTATTAGACCATCTCATAGAGACGATAGCTATGTTTGTCTTTTATGTCCTAAGCTCCTTGGTGACTGCTATAAAATTTATAGTAGTGTTTATTAAATTAGTCTACATCTATAAAAGTTGATAGTACATAATTTTTGGGGGAAGATTTTTTTGGAAAAATTTAACCTCTTTGCCTTTTTATTGCAAGGTAAGGATAAAATTTATAGCAGTTTTAATTAGATTAGACCACATCTATAAAAGTTGTATTTTTGCTGTCTGATTTATTTAGCTGAAAATCACAATCATCGGGTGCATCTCAATTTTGAATAAAGCTAAAAATTTATTGCTTTTAGGCAACAGCTCCGAAAGGCAACAGCTCATCTGAGAATATATAGGAAAAAAGTATTTTTGCAAATATGATATGCACCCCAATCATCCTTATATTTTCAATTTATCAGCTAATTTTAAATCTGACTCTTGAAAATTACTCGGCAATCAATTATAGTCGTGACATACCTATCTTGTTCTTTCTCAAGGGAAAAAAATGCTTACTGAGTTGTTGACGAAAAAACACACTAAGAATTTTTATGTATATGACGTTGATGGTAGTGGCTATGTAGAAGAAGCAGACTTACAAAGGTGGGCAAAAAATCTTGCTCAATTGCGAGATTGGCAACCTGGAACATTAGAATTTGAAAATATTCTTGCTAAGTTTAAGGATATCTGGACGAATTTTTGGCAACCTGCTGATATTAATGATGATGGAAAAGTGAGTCTTCAGGAATACTTAAAAGTTGTCGAGGTATCTGTTGATAATTTTCCTAATTCACGAGAAATGCAGGAATCTCATACTGCTAAAGCTAATACTATTTTCAGTATCCTTGATGCGGATAATGATGGAACTATTTCTCAATCTGAATACATACAATTTTGCCGAGCTATTGGTTTAGATGAAGCAACTGCTAAATCTGCATTTATCAAATTAGATGGGGATGGAAAAGGGTATATTTCACGAGAAGAATATCTTCAACGAAGTCAAGATTTTCATGTCAGTAACGATCCTGATGCTTTAGGCAACTGGCTTTATGGTTCCTATGAAATTTAGCTTTTCTTGAATTACTTCTTCTTCCTTCCTTCTGCCAAAAAATTTATTACATTTTCAATCCATTCTCTAGGATTTTCCCAGTGAATATTATGACCAGATTCAGGAATTATTTTCATATTAGCAACTTGACATAATTCTGCTATTTTTAAATTAATAGCTTTAAATTTATCATCAGATTCTCCCACCATTAATAAAGTAGGAATCTGATGATTTGATAATTTATCCCAGAGAGAAGGTTGATTGCCTATTCCCAAATTTCGGAGAGACTTTGCTAATTCTAATGGTTTATTTTCTAACCGTCTTTCTATGACTTTCTCAAAACTATTATTTTGCCTCAAAGATTTAAATAATCCTTGACTATACCAATTAGATAAAAATTCTTGAAAATTACTGTTTTCTAATTTATCAGCTAACTTTAAATCTGATTGACGACGGAGCGATCGCTCAACTTCAGTCTTTAATCCTGGCGACGCTGATTCTAATATTAATTTATTAAATCTAGTGGGAAAACTAATGGTCATATATAAAGCTAATCTGCCACCCATTGAATAACCAAATAAATAACAATTATCAATTTTCAACTCATCCAATAAATGAATCAATGCTATGGCAGTATTTTCCATATCGTAATACTCATCACTGCCAGTAACTATAGTTTTTCCATGTCCAGGTAAATCAACTGTTAGACAACAAAAATATTCACATAATTGGGGAATGAAATCGACAAAATCATTACTACTTCCCATAAATCCATGTAGTAATAGAATAACAGGGTTATTAGTGTTACCTGTTAAATAATAGTTGAGTTGATAATAACGAGATATTTCTGTCAATTTTGTCAAAAAAAAACCCTAGATAGGGTAAGAATAGGCGGTAGATTATTCACAGATATTTAATTTTTTACTACCTTTGTTATTTGCCTCTAGCCTCATTTACTTTGACATCATTTAAAATCAATGAAAACTGATGAACTTAGAGAAAAAATTTTGAAGTATTCTGAGATATGCAATTATTTGAGAGCTTTACTCTGCATCATCTCCTGCAAAAGTTAAGTAAACTCCGCTACCACGCTCCTCAATACCAAAGATAGATGAAGCTATGGCATTATTTGAGCTTTGAGCTGTTACTTCTTGACCTGTGATTTGTCGCTGGACTGGTGCAGATATTTGAGGTAGAAGATTTTTCTTTTCTTTTTTCATTGTGCTTTCTCCTATTATCAAGTTAGCTCATCAAAGAAGGGCTATCCTAAGTTTAAAAAATACCAGGTCAGAGCCTCGGTTGAATATAAAACCTCTGGTTGAAAACTTTCAGAAGATAGACGTTATTTGACTTTAACGGATAAATTTGAAGTTGGTACTTTTAAACTATGGGGAAGTCGCAACCTTCATTATTATCAACTCAAACAAATTAAACGAGTCAGAATAATTAGAAGGTATGACGGTTATTATGCTCAGTTTTTGATTGACCACACCAGGGAGAAAAAAAAAGAATTAACAGGAAAACAAACGGGATTAGATGTAGGTTTAAATCATTTCTACACCGATTCTGAAGGTAATCAAGTCGATAATCCTCGGTTTTTCAGAAAGGATGAGCGCCAAATCAAAAAGCTACAGAAGCGTTTATCTGGTACTAAAAAAGGTAGCAAAAACAGGATAAAAGCAAGAAATCGGTTGGGTAGAACGCATCTCAAGGTATCACGCAGACGTAACGATTGGGCTGGCAAAGCAGCACAGCACGTCATCCGGTCTAACGACTTGGTAGCGATAGAAAACCTAAAAGTGCGTAACATGGTTAAAAATCATCATTTAGCCAAGTCCATTAATGATGCTGCTTGGTACAAATTTAGGGAATGGTTAGAGTATTTTGGCAGCATTTATGGAGTTCCAGTTATCGCAGTTGAGCCATTCAATACATCTCAAAACTGCTCGAACTGCGGTAAAAAAGTAAGCAAAACTTTAAGCACTAGAACCCATAAATGTCCCCACTGTGGTTATGAAGCAGATAGAGACGTTAGCGTAGCTCCGACCTAGGAGGCAAATGCTGCAATCAACATTCTCCAATCTGCTCTCAAGCAACTATCAACTACCCCGGGGCGCGGGGAAAGTAACATCTCTGGAGAGACTGGCCTCTGTCTGGATGGGGAAACCCAAACAGATAAGCCGACTCGACGAAAGAGAAAGTCGAGCATAGTGATATTTAGAATCCTCTTGCCTTTAGGCAGAGGAGAACGTCAATCAGACTTAACAAACTTCAGCGCAGCAGAATTCAAACAATAACGCAATCCAGTTGGTGGAGGACCATCAGGGAAAACATGACCGAGATGAGCATCACAATTACTACAGAGAATTTCTGTTCTTCGCATAAATAAACTCCAGTCAGCTTCTTCTTTGATATTATCCTGATTAATCGGTGCCCAATAACTCGGCCAACCTGTGCCAGAATCATATTTCTCTTCGGAACTGAATAAGTCAACACCACAACAAACACATTTGTATATTCCTTTTTCTTTATTGTTGTGATATTCCCCTGTAAATGGTCTTTCAGTTCCCTTTTTTCTAGTTACATTGAACTGTTCTGGTGTGAGTTGTTCTTTCCACTCTTTTTCGCTTTTTTGAACTTTACTAACCATACTTTTAATATTCCTATTCACAGATTATTTTTGAGCACAACACCTAATTTTTAAGTGCTATATATTGTCATGCTTGACTAATTGTAACATATTGTTAAGCATTCTGAGGATTGTTTTTTTCCTTGGGCAGAAAATTATATAGAAAATATGGACGTTGAATCCAACGTCCCTACAGAGTAGATGGAAATAATTGATGATTTATCTACGATAATTGATTTTATTTTTTATTATTGGAGATGTCTATTAAGAGTGACAATCAATCTTAGACAGGGAAATATTTTTCCCACTGTTTTCTGTTCCCTGTTTCCTGCTCCTCATATTTCCCATATATCATGTTTAAATAATAAATCCCAAACCAAATAATAATCCACTAAAAAAATGTAGATAAACAGCAATAAATTTACAGTTACTAACTTTTTCTGGTTGGTCGTGATAATTACCAACATGGCGACATAACTGAATAGCAAATGGTAAACCACCAAAACTTAACAGAGTCCAAACAGGGAAAATTCCTAAACCTACACAGATAGAAATGAGTACAAAAACAATACCACAAGACCAACTTAATAATTGAGAACCTGCTTTAGTTCCCATTCTCACAATAGGCGATAGCTTCCCTGCTGCTAAGTCATCTTTTACTTGGTGAAAGTGAGAACAAAAGAGAATAATAGTAGTAGTAATTCCAATAATTATTGATGCGGTCAAACTTATCATTGAGCAACTTTTAGTTTGACTATAATAAGCAGCAGAAATTGCCAAAGGACCGAAAGCAAAAAAACAGAGAATTTCTCCTAAGCCTTGATATCCTAATCTAAAAGGAGGACCTTGATAAATATATCCCAAAAAACAGCACAACAATATTAATCCAATCACCGTTAAATCTTTTTGCCACCAACTAATTCCTGAAATTCCTAAAATTCCCAACAGTAAAAATAAATTACTCAGGACGAACATCAAAGATTTATTTCCTGTCAAATTTACTAAAGAATGGTGTTTATTTTTATCGATACCTGTTTCTGAATCAAATACATCATTACTAATATTTTCCCAGGCCAAAATTAAAATTGCTGATGTAAGAAATGTTGAAAAAATCGACCAATTAATCGAATTTTTTTCCCAGAAAGCTATTGCAGTTCCCACCCATATAGGCATAATAGCTACACTATACATAGGTGGTTTGATGGCAGCTAGCCATAATTTTTTTTGAGATTGATTTATTGTTTGAAATGTCATCTTAATTTGATAATTAATCTTTGATTGTGGCAATAGTTATGCTCGTTGATTGTCATAGTTTAATCAGTTGTGACAAACTTCTCAACCCTAAGTATAGATAATGATAAACATACTTCAGAAATATTTTTCGCTCACAACAATTGTTCATCTCTTAAGACTTTAATTTCCGAGTTATGCAGAAAACTTAACAAAAAATTATGTAATTTATTTTTCCTTTACATTTGATTCAATTTGGCCTTTCTAGTTGTTCTGAATAATCCTCTATCAGAGAATGTTGAAAGAGGACTCCCGCTAAATCAAAGATTATAGCGGTGAGATGAATTACAAAAACGCAAATTAATTGAGCGGTAGCGAATCCTTTGATCTAGGTTTTTGAGATATTTAATAAGGTTTGTAATTAATAATATTGTGTGATATTATTAATAGGTTAGGAAACAAAAAAAACCGTCAACGTGATTACTTTAACTTACCAGTATAAACTCAAAACTACAAAACAACAAGAAGCAGAAATTAATCAGATTCTTGATGTTTGCAAAACTGTATACAATTATGCTTTGAGAGAGCGGAAAGACTGGCTAAGTTCAAGAAAATCACTGATTAATAGTTGTTCAATTATTTCTGAATATATTATTCCTGCTGATGCTCCCTACCCTAATTATAATTGTCAAGCTAAAAGTTTAACAGTAGCTAAGAAAACTAATCCTAGGTTAAAGTCAGTTAATGCTCAAGTATTACAACAAACTTTAAAAACTTTAGATAGAGCATTTGTTGATATGAAAAGTTTAGGAAGAGGTTTTCCTAGATTCAAGAAGAGGATGAGGAGTTTTGTCTTTCCAGCAATGTTAAAGAATTGCTTGGGTAATAACAGATTTAAACTACCTCAGTTAGGTTGGATTAAATTAAGGCAAAGCAGACCATATCCAGAAAATATGGTAGCTAAACAAGCTAGGATAGTTAAAAAAGCTAGTGGTTATTATTTGATGGTTAGTTTCCAATCATCAGAGTTAGTTCCAGATAATCCAGTAGGAAAAAAGTCTTTAGGGATAGATGCAGGAATAGAAAATTTTGTAGCAACTTCTACAGGTAAATTGTTTACATCACCTAAGTTTTTGTTAGGTCAACTACGCGAGCTTAAATTGCTGCAACGTAGACTTAAAAATAAAACTAAAGGGTCAAATAATTGGTTAAAGCTTCAGAATAAAATAGCTAGCTTACATGAAATAATAGCTAATACTAGACGTGACTGGCATTTTAAATTAGCTCATCAACTTTGTGATTTAGCAGATAATACTTTTGTTGAAGATATTAACTTTACTTCCTGGTCTAAAGGTATTGTTAGAAAGCAATCTCTAGACTCTGGAATAGGTAAGTTTATTAATGAAATATTACCTTATGTTTGTTGGAAAAGAGGTAAATATTATGCCAAGGTTGATAAGAATTATACATCTCAATAATGTCCAAATTGTGGTTATTTAAACAAGAAAAAACTTGCTGAGAGAAAACATAATTGTAGCAACTGTGGTTGTCAGGTTAATCGTGATGTAGCTGCTGCAAAAGTAATCAGAAATAGAGGATTAAGAGCGGTGGGGCACACCGTTAAATAAAAGCGCACCGCCTGCGCTGAGGTTCCCTCAGCGTCAAGACGGAGCAAGAGAGCTTGTGGAGACGGTCTGACGGGGGTACAATTCAGCTTATTTGATTTGTTACCTAGTTAAGAGTCATTAAATCAAGAATCCCCCGTTATAATCTTTGATTTAACGGTGGGAGTGTCAAAAAACCAAACTTAAAGCTCTTGGCAATAGCCTGGCGCTAACTATATGTCAAAGTCTCAAAAAGAAAACAGAAAAGAGAAATGCAAAAAAAGGAGGGAAAAAGATTTAATTTTGACCATAACTATGGGGTCTAATATAAATAAAGGTGATAATTTTAATTAAAACTAGGGGATAAATTGGGCCATATTTAGTAATTGAACAGCCCTACCAATCACTTTCTCTTAATATTCAGTGAAAATTTCCGATTCTTTTTTTCATGCCTGCAATACCCACTTCTGTTAATCTATTTCAAAGCTGCCAGGACCTGCATCAGTTTCTGTTAAATTGTCAACAGACATTAACGGAACAGGTACAGAAAAAAGTCATTAGTATTTCTGTGGAAATATTACCAGTAGATCCCCTAGCAGTATTGCAGGAAATTTGTGAACCTCATCAACTACATTTTTATCTCGAAAAACAAATTATTGGAAAAACAAATACTGAAAAAAATACCTTAGCGATCGCTGCTGCAGATGCTGCTACCCACTTGACTGTTATGGGTGGGAACCGTTTCTCACAAGCTCGATCTTTTATTCAGTCATGTCTTAATAATACAATTGTTTTAGGTGCAACACATTTACCATTTTCAGGTCCTCACTTTTTTTGTAGTTTTACTTTCTTTGAACAAGATTCCCAAATCAATCTACATATTTCTCAAAATGGTAATTATCAGGAGAAACCATCTATAAACTCTCACTTTCCTTCTGCAACTATATTTTTGCCACAGTGGCAAATAACTCAGAAAAATAATCGCTGTATACTTGTGATTAATACAGTTATTACTACATCTATAAATATTAAAAATATTTCCCAGATAATTTGGCAGAAATACCAGCAAATTACTCAAATAAATAATACTTCTTTATCAAGTTTAATCAAGCCTCGCGGAAATCTTCGGAAAATTAATCCCAATCATTTACAGGACTTTAAAAAATCAGTAGCTTCCGCTCTAGATTTGATTAACTCAAATTCCTTAAAAAAAATAGTTTTAGCACACGCCATAGACATATATTCTCAAACCCCTGTTAACTTAATTCAGTCTTTAAATAACTTACGATTCATTTATCCAGACTGCTATGTATTTTCTACCAGTAATGGCAAAGGTCAAAACTTCATAGGCGCAAGTCCGGAAAGATTAATTAGTATTAATAATAATCAATTAATTACAGATGCTTTAGCAGGTTCAGCGCCCAGAGGTAAAACTTCCACCCAAGATGTCAAATTAGCCAAGAGTTTATTATGCAGTGAAAAAGATTTACGAGAACATCAATTTGTCATAGATTTTATTATTAAACATCTCCAAGATTTAGGATTAAATCCTCATTACCCACCTCAACCCCATTTATTACAATTGTCAAATATTCAGCATTTATGGACACCAATTACAGCAGAAATTTCCCAAAATATTCATCTATTAGAAATCCTAGCAGAGTTACATCCCACGCCAGCAGTAGCAGGAGTTCCTAGAGATACTGCTCAACAACAAATACATAATTTTGAAACTTTCGAGCGTTCACTTTATGCAGCACCTATAGGTTGGATAGACTATCAAGGAAATGGAGAATTTGTTGTAGGTATTAGGTCAGCATTAATAGACGGAGACCGTACCAGACTTTTTGCAGGTGCAGGCATAGTTACTGGTTCAAAACCAGAGAAAGAATTAGCAGAAGTTCAACTAAAACTTCAGACTTTATTAAAAGCTTTAGTTTAAGTAAATACAACCATTTGTAAGCATTCAGCTATTAGCATTCAACATTCAGCTTTTGAACATATTCAAGCAACGACTAAGGTTCGCTTATGACCAATTTTATTAATAACTTTTCATTCTTCTTCGAGACTAATTCTTTCTGCCACAATAATGAGTTAATAACTCATAGCTGATAGCTGATAGCTGATAGCTGACCACTGAATGCTTGCCAACCATTCTATTTATTCAGTAAGCTCTACATATAATAATAGAATTTATCTATCACAACTATCTGCTAGTTTTCAACTGCCATAAAGATATAATGCAAATATAGTTTAAGGGTAGAATTAATATGAACAATTTATTTGATAATTTGTCAAATCAAGATAGCAGTATTAGTGATAATTCTGGTTTACTTAATAACGATGACTTATCCTCAACACTGGATGACATAAATCAAGATTTACACCAGAATTTGACCGATGGTTTCCATCAGCAACAGCAATTCGACTATCAACATTCAAGTATGGGTTTAGGGGCAAATATAGACTTGGAGCAAAATAATTTTTCGTTCGATAATTTTGCAAATCAAGATAGTGGTATTAGTGACAATTATGGTTTACTTAACAATGATGATTTTTCCTCAACGTCGCATGATATAAATCAAAATTTTACCGATAATTTCCATCAGCAGCAGCAATTTGAACATCAAAATTTTGGTACAGAAATTTCTGGGGTAAACTCTCATGCTCTACCACCAGAAATTTCTCACTTTCAGCAAGAGCAAAATAATTTAAGTTTAAGTTCTCATACTTTTGAGAGTCAAAATATGAGTCTATATAGTCATCATTTAGAATTTAATTCATCCACCACTGCTGCATATAATTATGACGATAAATATCCTTACACAACAATAGATAATGCAGGTCATATTGACCTACATACAAGTAGCGATCGCTATGGTCATTATGTAGGTTATTTAAAAGATCGTAAAGTTTATAATTCTAGTTATCATTATTTAGGATATGCAGGTACAGATGGTAACTAAATAACCAAGAATTTCAGGCAGAAATAGAATATCAACATCTTGATGCTCAAGCAAAATTACAACAAAATAATCAAGTATTTCAAAGAGACTTGGAAAGTCAACGCTTTGCTCATCAAAAAGAACTACAAGAAAAACAAATCTCTGCACAATTTGACCTAGAAACTTATCGTCAAGAATTTCAAGGCAAAATAGTCTAGTACCAATGGCAAGAAAATCGGACACTCCAAGAATTTATTCAAGCAGTGGATATGCAAATAGCTAAAAGCAATCAATAATTTCAAGCATGGCTATTTCAACAACAAAAACAACTACAAATCGAACTTGCTCAATATAACCGAGAAACTCAATTTCTCAACGCAATATATCAACGAGAAGCTGCCCTAGAAATTAAAGAATTAGATAACTGGCTACTCAAAATTTACCCCTGGCAAATACTTGAATATCATCAAGGACGAAATCTTGTGCCCATACAAATAATACTCGCACCCCCAGAAATAGACTATGACCGTTTGAACACCTAAATAAAACTTCTACTTCTGGATTTCCTAAAGTAGAAAAACGTCTTTCCCAAAACTTACGAAATTTCCTCGAAAAATACTATCCTCTAGAAAACAAACAACGACCCACAGAATTAATAGACCACGCTTGGGATAGTAACCGTTTTGCTAGAGGTAGTGCAGTTAAAGCTATATTTAGTCGCTTAAAATCTGAACCTATACTATTAATAGAATCAGAAGTAGATGGAGATTTGATTAATATTCAAGTTGCCTATTGGAGTGGCGGACAAGAAATTTATCCTTTCTACAAAACTATAATTCGCAATCTACATTATCCGACAATTCTCTATGAATTTGCTATTCAACGTGCCTTACATTGGGAAACGAATGTTAAACAGAAACTCTTGGCAAAAGGGAAAACCGAACAAGAGATAAATCAAAAGTTTGGTGGGGATAATTTATCGAATTTGAGTAATTACAGGGAAAATGAAGAACTTCAAGGAGTGGGAATAGAAATTAAAAGAGGTTACAAAACCAATAGCGAAGACTAGGTAAAAACAAGAAAGAGATGCAGAGGAAAAAAGGCAGTGGGAGACGAAAGGGGAAGTCTTTACTTTTGAAGTAGTTACTGTCAACAACTCTGGCAAAATTATTAACCGCACCCAGGGAACTGCCAGGCAAAAAATCGCATACTTGGGTAATGGGATTAAATTAGAAATGGTTTATATTCCTAGAGAAAGTTTTCTCATGGGTTCGCCGGAAAATGAGGCGGGAAGAGATAGTAATGAAAGTCCGCAACATCAAGTTACTCTGCAAGCTTTTTATATGAGTAAATATCCTATTACTCAAAACCAGTACCAAGCCATTATGGGAAATAATCCTTCTCACTTTAAAAGAGAAAGTCGCCCAGTAGGAAAATGTGAATTGGCACAACGCCATAGAGTTTTGTTAAAAGCTATCTGAGAAAACTGGGAAAATTTATACCCTGCCCAGCGAGAGTCAGTGGGAATATGTCTGTCGCGCCGGGACGACTACTCCTTTCTATTTTGGAAAAACTATAACGTCTGAGTTAGTTAACTATGAGGGGAAAAGAGGACAAACAACAGATGTAGGAAGTTTTCCTCCCAATGCCTTTGGTTTATACGATATGCACAGGAATGTCTGGGAATGGTGTCTAGATGTTTGGCACGATAATTATAATGGAGCGCCTACTAACGGAAGTGCTTGGGAAACTGGAGGAAATAGTAAAATAAAATACTTCGGATTAAAATCCGACGAGTCACCTTTCATCCATCGCTTAAAAGACGATGGCTTTCATGCTCCCATGTTATTTAGGTAATAGAAGATTGCTCCGTGGCGGTAGCTGGTACTACAATTCTTGGGATTGCCGGAGTGCCAGGCGTGACTTCAACATTAATTTGGGTATAGTTATCCTTGTTTTAGAAGCTCCCGTTATAATCTCCGATTTAACGGGAGAGAACTTCACATATGATTCTCTCTATCTCCCTACTTATGAAATTGTATTTCAAAATTTAAAATTAATTTATTCAATCAAAAATCATACGCTCAAATTTCAAAACTAAGACGTTATAGTTATGACTATCTCAACAACAACCACAACACAAGCAGCTTTTCTGCTAAATATCTCAACAGGTAGATTGCGAACTTTACTTAATCAAGGCCGGGTTCAAGGAGCTTATAAATTTAAAAGACTTTGGATGATTCCCCTTAACCATCGGGGAATGCCAGAGATTACACCAGGTAGTCGTGGTCCACAACCTACTTGGAACAAACTTCAACGCAAAGCCAAAACTATTGTTCATGTTATACGGAAGAATATTGATTACAACCGAGACAATGGAACTTCTCATCCAGCAATTGCTGTGAAAGTGGGGGATAAAAAAAAATATTGCCACGCCCTGAAAATTAACGGACCTTGCCAAATCGTTTATCAACCTCATCAACCTAATAAAAGTCAAGCTGGGGGTGCCCGGCTGTGGATTGAAGTGGAACCAGAATATATAGTTGAGCGAAAATATTTTCCAGATGGAGATTATGGTCCGCCTCCAGAAGAGACTCCAAAAAAGTCTAAAGCTAAAAAGAAAAAGTCGGAAACTAAAGTAAATAACAGAAGTAGTTAGATATAGAGAGAGGCAAAGGTTCAGTTAATTGATATTCTATTGTTTCAGGTACTTTTATAACCCTGATACCAATTTTATGTGAGGCTGCAAGAATTAGGTGGTAGGTAGTAGGTGTTATACCAATTTTATGTGAGGTGGCACAGAATTATGAAATTTATTAACTTGTCTATCTCGATCTACAGTCAACCCCGATTAAAATATTTTTCTATGCAACTTCTTATCAATTTGGTATTAGTTTTTGTGATGAGTACCCTATTACTATTCAAAACTCAAAAATGCCAATTGATTTTAGAAATATAAACACAGTCTGGGCATCAATTTTAGTAGAAACATTACAATATCTAGGATTAACTACAGCAATTATTAGCCCTGGTTCCCGTTCCACGCCTCTAACATTTGCCTTTGCCACTCACCCAAAAATCGAAACAATTCCTATTCTTGATGAACGTTCCGCATCATTTTTTGCTCTAGGAATAGCAAGGAAAAATTATCAACCTGTGGTAATAGTTTGTACATCTGGTACTGCTGCTGCCAATTTTTATCCTGCCATAATAGAGGCAAAAGAAAGTCGTATCCCACTATTAGTTTTAACGGCAGACAGACCTCCAGAATTACGAAATTGTCATGCAGGTCAAACAATAGATCAAGTTAAATTATATGGCAGTTATCCCAACTGGCAAGTTGAACTAAGTTTGCCTTCTATAGAACTAAAAATACTTGAATATTTAAGACAAACAATTATTCATGGTTGGAGAAAAACAACTTTACCGACACCGGGACCTGTGCATTTTAATATTCCTTTTCGAGACCCTTTACCTCCTATACCCCAACCAGAAGTTATTTCCTTAGAAGCACAATTCCCCCAAAACTTTTTTGCTACAGTACAACCAATTTTCACAACAGAATTTTTGCCAAATTTTGACTTAACATTAGATTTAAAAAATCAACTTCAATCTGGCGAAGGCATAATTATTGCAGGTTTAGCACAACCCAAAAATCCTCAAAAATATTGTCAAGCGATCGCTCAAATTTCTCAAATTATCAAGTTCCCAGTTTTAGCTGAAGGTTTATCTCCTTTAAGAAACTATTCTCGGTTAAATCCCTATTTGATTAGTACTTATGATTTAATTTTAAGGAATCAGGAAATAGCACAAAAACTTATTCCTAAAATAGTTTTACAAATCGGCGAATTACCAACAAGTAAACAATTAAGAACCTGGCTAGAAACAACTAACCCTCACAGATTAATCATCGATGAAAGTGAGGATAATTTTGACCCGCTGCATGGGAAGACAAATCATTTACAACTTTCAGTAGAACAACTAGCTAAAATTTTTACTCCTAAACTTTTCCATAGTAATTCCGATGGCAATTACTTAAATTTGTGGTGCAATGCTGAAGTAAAAGTTAGAGAGGCGATCAACAAAAAAATGGCAGTAATTAATCAAATATTTGAACCTAAAATACCTTGGTTAATTTCTCAAATATTACCCCAAGGTACACCAATATTTATTGCTAATAGTATGCCAGTCAGAGATGTAGAATTTTTCTGGGTTCCTAATAATTCCCAAATCAAGCCATTTTTCAATCGAGGTGCAAATGGAATAGACGGTACTTTATCAACTGCTTTAGGTATTGCTCATCGTCAACAAAGCAGTGTTTTATTAACAGGAGATTTAGCACTTTTACATGATACTAATGGTTTTTTACTGAGAAATAAATTAGTCGGTCATTTAACTATTATTTTGATTAATAATCAGGGAGGTGGAATTTTTGAAATGTTACCAATAGCTAAATTTGAACCACCTTTTACAGAATTTTTTGCTACTCCCCAAGATATTAATTTTGCCCAGCTATGTAATACTTATGGTGTAGAACATCAGAAAATATCTTCTTGGCAGCAATTACAACAACTTTTAAATACTCTACCTAGTAGTGGAATAAGAGTTTTAGAATTACAAACAAACCGCCGACTAGATGCTAAATGGCGGTTAAATAATTTAGATAAATTTGCAGCAAATCTATTGCTATAGCAGAAGAAAGAAGGAAGAAGGAAGAAAGAAGAAGGAAAAATATTATGTTGTCTGAGTTTTAAGCTTTTGATCTGTCCGCGCCATTTGCTTCGACTACTATAAATTAAAGTGTATACCACTACAAAAATTGGTTAAGACATTTTTCAATCTTATTCGCAGAGCGTTTCCACAGGAAAAACCATTTTACAGTTCTCTATTCCCTGTTCCCTGTTCCCTATTCCCTAGCACGTAGCGCTATAATAATTTAATTTTTTCTTACTCTCAAATAATCCCAAATTTATGCAGCAGCAGGCTTACTCAATAAAGGATCTAACTCACCCTTTCCATCTAGAGTATAAATATCATCACAGCCACCAATATGTTGGTCATTGATAAAAATCTGTGGCACAGTACGATATCCATTCGCACGTTCAGCCATAGTATTTCTGGCAGCTGCATTGCCATCTATTTTGTATTCTGTATAGTTGACACCTTTCCACCACAGCAAAAGTTTTGCCCTTATACAATAGGGACAAGTTTGCCAAGTATAAATTTCAACGTTAGCCTTGATTTGTTCTGGATGACGACCAAGAATAGGATTAATAAAGTCAAACATTTTTAGTAATTAGCCCTAGTAATAAATTAGCAAGTGTAGATACTTTTTAACGTATTTTTCCTGAAAATTGCAACAACTTAAACTAACCTTCTGCCTTATTTAGCAATTTTATGACTTGATAAAAAGTGTCTTTTTTTTATAAATATACCTATCAATATTTTGCCCAAGATTGTTGTATTAGATCATATCTGTTTGAATACTGATAAATAAGAATAAGGGAGCAGGGAGTGGGGAGCAGGAAGAATGAGGAAGATTTGCCGTTGAAGTGAGAATATATTTTTTTTATCGCTAATTAAACAGACATGATATTGTACTAATTTAGTAAGTATTTACTATAAATAGTCTGTTCCATATTCCCGACAACTATATTACAGTAATGATTGACTCAAAATTTAATATCGATACCTTGTAGGTTTAGCCCTCATCTTCATTTGTGTTTGCATTTTATCTCTAATGTATAGTTCTCGGGAAATTTGAGAAAAATAATGAGCTGTAAATACTAAATTAAGCATCAAAAAAACTAAGACCAAAATCAGCACCAAAACGTTTAAAATACTTAATTCATTAAACACTGTAAAGATGGCGAATAAAACTGAACAAAGACCAAATCCAGAAGCAGAAGAACTGAGAATTAGCCAGCGTAATTTAGACATAATTAAGTTAATAAATATTTAATGAAAGTAGAAGGCATAAATTTTACTTATTATTGAATAATACATAAATGAGCTTAAATTTAATAGTCCTATAATCACTTTTAGCTGATTTATTGAGGAGAGGCAAATCTAAGTTATTTATACCAGGGAACAGGAAACAGTAGGAAAAATATTTCCCTGTCTAAAGATCATTATTACTCTATGTCCTAACCTATCTGTCTATTGCCATATAGGGTAGTGCCTGTGCGAAAGTGTGGGAATGATCAGATGAGTATTGTCCCTAAATACTCTCAATCATCATGGAATGTCCTCTGTGTGGCCATCAGAAAACTCATAAACATGGAAAGACTAGCAAAGGAAGTCAACGATATTATTGTCCTGAATGCCTACAAACTTTTCCTGCGGAATGCTGGGCAAACACCGATACTTTTGACACTCTCTACTATCGGCGAAAAGTTGAACCAGAGAAAATGCCCATGGTTCTACAGGATCACGTTGAGGGTAGTAGTTTAAGAGGAATTAGTCGAGAGCGTGAATCTGGCCGATAATACGGTAGTCAGTTTGGTGAGAGCTACCTCTCAAAAAGGACAGATGATTCATCATGCTTATGTCCAAGATATTGAAACCTCACAAATCAGCAGTTAAGTAGGCAGGCAAAAAAAGTTGTAAAATAGCCTAGTCGAGTAGATGGAGGAAAATTTATAGTGTGCCAGCCCCTTTAAGAGTACATTTGAGTGAAGCTGAAGACAAAGAACTGCTGGAATTCCAGAAAATTGAGGGAATCCCCTCAAGAGTGAGAGAAACAGCGGAAATAGTTCGACTCAATCATCATGGATGGTCTGTAGCAGCGATCGCTGCTATATAAAAATAAGTCACCTCACACCGTGAGAAACAGTCTTCACCGTTGGTCAAGCCAAGGTTTTGAGGGACTGTGGGAAAAGATAGGTAGAGGAAGAAAAGCCAAGTGGGTTGAAGAAGATATAAAACATATAGAGATTTGTTTGGAAAAAGATGAACGAACCTATAATGCGGCTCAATTATCCCGAAAACTATCTCAAGAGCGAGGAGTGACTCTCAGTAGCGATCGCTACTGAAAAGTCCTCAAAAAAAGGGGTGGCGTTGGAAAAGGACAAGATATCAACAACCTTCCCCCCCCAGATGCTCAACAAAAACAAGCCAAAAAAGCTGACGCACGAATGGTTATTGTGGTCTCACAGTGCAGGAGAGATTTGCCTAAAATTCCGTAAAGGAATCCGGTTTTTGTATTTGGAGTCCCGTCAGTTACAGTTATGCTCGTTGTGGACAGCAAAAACTCCTCAAACAGACAAAAAAACGGGGGGAAAGGTTAAATATTCTAGGTCTTTATGCCATCGGAGTTAGTTTTGATGATGGACTAAAGTTAGGTTCTTTTAAAGGAGAATCTTACCTTAAGCTAATGGACTGGCAAGCTCAACAAGCCTCTCAAGGTTTTGAGCAGACGGGACAAATCACAGTAATAGTTCAAGATAACCATTCTATACACCTGAGCAAAAAAATCAGAGAACGTTGGAGTTATTGCCATGCCCCAAGGATTATTTTTCTTCCAACTGCCCAAATATTCCTCACAAATGAATCTGATTGAAGCACAGTGGCATCAACTTAAAACACATGAACTAGCTGGTCGGATTTTTGAAGATGAATATGATTTGGCGATGGCTGTTATAGAGGGTGTAGAAGCTCGCGCTCAACAAGACCAACATACCACAGAACGTTTTCTATTTAATTCTGCCTAGCTACTTATGAGTTTTGGTCATTCGTCTAAAAAAAGCGAGTGCTAATTGGTGAGGTCTCCCCAGAATGTAAGACGCACTCAAGACACAAAAACATTCTCAGGCAAATGAATTAACAGAAGGGGATTGTGGGATTGGCATGACTCAAGGATCCAGAACGTGGATTAATTTTGGCTACTAGAGTTGGCAAACAAAGTCACGAGTTCCGATACAGAATTAATCGCCAATACAGAAGGAAAAACTAGCTGTAAACATTATTATACAGATGATTGGGGTGGGTATGAACGAGTTTTACCACCAGAAGTAGAACATATCATCGGTAAAGACCAGACTCAGCAATTAGAACGAACTAATAGAATTGTCCGACAGCAGATAGGTCGGTGGCATCGCACCCCAGAATAAGTTTGGTAAGGTCTGGCAGCAAACGGAAGTAACAGTGAGGTTAGCGTTCGCGGAGCGTGGCGTCAGGCGTATCGCCTACTTTAATTGGATTTGGGTTCATAGTCGCAAGGACAATACTGCAGCCCAAAGATCGGGGCTGGCGTTGGCGGAGCCTAGCGGCAGCTATATCGCCCCTTGGAACTGGAATGATCTAATTACCATTCCCACACTTTGCGCTCTGCACTACCCCATATAGTACATAGCCCAATCTGATAACTATGCCAATAGTAAAACCTCAGTATTTTTGCCCAAAATTGTGTAATTTAACAGAAAAATGCCTTGACAGATTATACTTATAACACTTTTCATTTAAGTAGACTACAAAATTCTCTTGGATTAGGGAGTATCGATTAGGAGGCCACTGTAGTCTATATATTTGAAAATCGCTATAATATCCATCAAGGCTCAAAGTATTGCCGAAATATCAGCACATTTAGAAAATAAACAAAAATTACATTTTGTCAAGTTGTTTACGCAAATCTTCCAGTTCAGCATCAACCTCCGATTTTTCTGCTGAACCCTGATTTGACGCAGGTAGTTGATTCTGACTTACAGAACCTCCAGAGAGTTGTGCCTTCATCACCGCTAACTCATCATCAACATCACTACTAGCTTCCAACTTTCGGAAATCCTCTTCCAAACCACTGCCACCAGCTAACTCTGCTGTAGCTTGGGAACGGGCCTCCATTTGTAAAACTTTTTCTTCCATCCTGTCAAAAGCTGCCATTGCCCCGCTAGTATTCAGAGAACCCATGGTATTATTGAGTTGCTCCTGAGTTTTAGCAGCAGTCATTCGCGCTTTCAGCATATCCTTCTTCGCCTTAGCTTCAGAAATCTTACCTTCCAAAGCAGTTAAATTCCGCTTTAAAACTTCTACCTGACTTGTTTGACTGTCCAAAGATACTTTTACAGTGTCTGCTGTCTCAGAATAAGTCTTCTTACGCTGTAGAGCTTCCTTGGCCAAATTTTCATCTCCTTTTTGTAGAGCTAACTGTGCCCTGGAGTACCATTGATTAGCTTGAGATTGAGCTTGATTATATTGTTGTTGGCTACGTTTCTGAGTAGCAATAGCACTAGCAACAGCCTGACGCAACTGTACCAAATCTTCTTGCATATCAATAATAGACTGCTCTAGAACCTTCTCAGGGTCTTCAGCTTTACTTACCATTTCATTAACATTAGCTCTGACAAGGCGACCAATTCTATCAAATAATCCCATAATTTTATTTTTCCTTTGATGTTTAATTTAGCTTCTAGCTCTTACTGGCCAATACTAACTACTATAAGCCAAATTTTTCATTAGTAATAGATAAGGATACTCTCCCCATAGCTATACATTCATTTTAAGTCTTTCTTTCTCCGCGAACTACCCATAAAAATCAGGACTTTGCTGAGTGGTAATGATTTTTAGATTAAGTATCAACGAAAAACATCGGACATAAATATTAAGACTGAAATATTGAAGATGGGTTTAGCTGGATGAGAAAAAGTCTGTTGCTTTGTCCTTTAGCAAGATTAGTTTGTTTAAAGCAAAACAGTATAATAAGAATCCCCAGAACCTTAGTTATCTTGAGTAGCTAGAATACTTCAAGTAAAAAGACAGATTCTTCTTCATAGTTTAAACCCAAATAAGAAAACCTCTATAATTCATGTAAATTGATTCCATATATCTTCAAATTATGATTCTGTTTTTCTGAGATTAGAACTATCTTGAATTGGTAACTGAGAATTACTTCCCCCAGGCAACATTTCCGCCTTCATCGCCTCCAACTCAGTCTCAATATCATTACCTTCTTCCAAAGAAGCAAATTGTTTTTCTAAACTATCAGTTCCCAACTCAGCGATCGCCTCAGACTTAGCCTCAAGCTGCATTACCTTCTCTTCCATCTTCTCAAAAGCACTCAAAGCATTACCAGTATTCACAGTGCCCAAAATTTCATTTAGCTTTTCCGAGGCCTTAGCAGAACGTGCCCTGGCAATATACATATTCTTTTTTAGTTTAGCCTCACTAATTTTTTGTTCCAGCTGTCTCATATTTTGCTTCAGCTTTTCCATTACCTGTTTTTGCTGTTCCACCTGAATTTTCATTGATTTAGCAGTTTCTTGGTAAGATTTGCGTCTAGTTAGAGCTTCCCGTGCCAAATTTTCCTGGCCTTTTTGCAGAGCTAACTGCGCTCTCCTATACCATTCATCTGCAGTAGACTGAGCTTGAGAACATTGTCGTTCTGTACGTTTTTGAGTAGCGATCGCCTGTGCCACTGCCTGGCGTAGTTTCACCAGGTCATTTTGCATATCTGTCACTGTCTGTTCCAGAACCTTCTCTGGATCTTCCGCACCAGAAATTAAAGTATTAATATTAGCACGAATTACCCGCCAAACACGGTCTAAAAGTCCCATAAAGACTATCCCTCTTCATTATTATTTATTATATTTTGATTTATCTATAGCAGGGAACAGCGAGAAAAACATTTACTCTGATGGTAGTCCTGCATGGTAATTGTGAGGATATATATTTTTTAATTTCTCCCACACTCCCGGTGTTCCCCACACTCCCGGTGCTTCCTTTAGCATTACTATACACAACTACCCCCCTGATTTGGAGCATCATTAGTCTCTGTCCTAATCTACCTGTCTATAGCTTAAGTTAATTGAGTAATAAAATAGGGCTGCTGAATTCAGAGATGAATTTTTTAGGAATAGGTAAAGCCTACTTACTCTTTCATGTGAACCTACAATTTATCCCCCAAATATGCAACGCCGAAAATAAGCTTTAGGAGTCATATAAATCTGGTGAAATACCTCACTATAATTTAGTAGTCAATAAGCTAACTGCTTCGCAGAAGTCAAAACTGATGCATTAAAAGCCTATTAGACCTCTGGTAAGAATCAAAAATAAAATCAATTATTATCCATAAATTATCAATTATTTCCCCTATTACCTATTATCTATTGCCTATTCCCTCTTTTGGAGGAGATGTCTATTGATGGATGAAGGCTTGCCAGACTCAAAGCATTTTTCCATTTCTACGGGTTAAGTTTCTTAGCTCTGTATCCAGTTGATTCTTTTTTCAGTAGTTAGTAGTGATATTTCAATCCATATCAACTACATCATATTACCTATTACTTCAACAGAGTTAACTTTTCAATTCTGACTGGTAGCTAAAATTATTTGCCCAAGTCATTTTAATAATTCTCAGGTGGTAACTTATAGTATTTCGCATCAACTCTTTCCTGCCGTAATTCTTGGAGAAATTTCTTTGCTTTTTCTGGGTCCCAAAAAGCCCCCATTTGTATCTTCATACCATTAGTCGTTTCACGAATATAAGCATCTGAGACTATTTGCTGTGCATTGTACAAAGACTCTTCATTCACATAATCTACAACAACATAATACCAACCATTATCTGACTGTATAGGAGTAGTTATTTCAGAACTGTCAGAATTTTTTACTGTTGGAGATGGTACTGGAGAAGATGGAGTAGTTACAACAGATTGTTGATTAGGAGATTGAGTAGACTGAGGCAATAAGGTGCTGCTGAGATTATCAAGTTCTGCCCTTGGTTTATAAGTAGGTTGTGCCACAGTATTAGTACTTCCGGATATTGGAGGTGGTACCACAGGTTTCAATGTTGCAGTGGGAGATGGAAACTGGCTAGATTTAGGATTAACATTACTTAGGGTATTCAAATCTAAATCTACAAATTCTTGAGATGCCAAGTCAGGAGATTTTGGTAAAGGTTGGTCCTCTCTATTTTGACCATTACCACCAGTAGTATCATCTGTATCTTTTTGAGCTGAAGTATCTTTTAACAAACGGTCTAAACCAAGATTTTTCAGACCTGATGGATTCATCACAACATAACCCAAAGTTGTACAAGAAATCAAAAATAGAAACATGGAAACTATTCCTAGAGGAGTAAACAAACTTGCTAAGTAAGTAGGTTGCTCCTGACGACGGGATTTTAATTTGTCTAGACTCTGTAGAAGTTGTTCTGAAGATTCAAGGTTGTCATCTGGCGCTGTGGAATTATCTGTACCTAGTTGAGATTTCTGTTTCTCACCATCCTGATTTTCTGCATCAGCTCTGTTGGCCATAGTAAGTTCTGATGGAGTTGGAGGTTCGATCGCTACTGGTGAATTTTTGTTGGCGGAAGTGTTAGATATTTCAGAGTCTTCTAGTGATAATTTTGGTTCTGATAAAGGTAATGGGGATGCTGTTTGGTCATCTACCGGTGATACAGAAATTAATTCGGGTGTTTTATAAATTTGTTTATTACTATTTTGCTGAGAAACTTGTGATTGTTCTGTTCGCCTGCGGTACTTGCGATATCTTGTTAATTCTGCTTCTAGTTGTACATCTAAACTGTCCATTACAGCTTGCAAAGTGGGATTCAATTGGTCTGTAGAGCTTTTAGTGGACTTAACCAAAGAACTTTGACTCATTTGAGAACTCCTGTTACCGACTCAATAAATTTTATATTTGAGATAGAATGTCCCAACTATTGTAAAACGACTATGGATTTTCAATCTCTCAATCAGATTTTAGGCTATCTCCAAATTATGGAGCGATCGCCTCAACAACAACAGTTTCTGAAACTGATGGAATGTTGGGAACAAGTTTTAGGAGTTATGGCTACCCAAACTAAGCCTCTATATATAGAGGGAAAAGTTTTATATGTAGCAACATCTAGTGCTGCTTTATCTCAAGAACTTAGTTTTCGGGTGTCCCAACT
The DNA here is from genome assembly GCF_003838195.1 of Okeania hirsuta. Taxonomy (GTDB): domain Bacteria; phylum Cyanobacteriota; class Cyanobacteriia; order Cyanobacteriales; family Microcoleaceae; genus Okeania; species Okeania hirsuta. Next base: position 13,362 of record NZ_RCBY01000006.1, on the reverse strand, counting down.
TTTAGATAAGCTCAATCATTTTTTACCCACACCTCTAAACAATATCCGGTTTTCTGCTGCTCACTGGCATACAATTCAATCTCATCAATCGAGACAAACTGACAAAAATGATTGGCTACAGCATCCTAGCATGATTCCTAAATCTCAAAAAGCAACCTTGAAAGACTCGACTCATAAAAATCAAAGTCCTCAAACCACATTTAAAAATTGGGCTAAAACTATCAATACCCGCTTTCAAGGTTTACCTCTATGTCCTCAATGCCAATGTCCTACACCCCCGGGAGAAATTCAACGTTGGTCAGTATGTGCAATTTGTGCCACTAAACAGTGGTCATCAAGTTAATTTTTAATTATTTCATAATTTTAACTCCTCAAATGTAATTGAAAAGACAAAAACATTAATTTTTATATTAAGTGGGTGACTAGAAATTTTTGATAGTTTTTTGAGTCTATCTTTATGGGCTTTAAGCCAAAAATATTTTCCATTACTTGGTTTAAATATTATCTATTTTACTTCGATCTGACTTATCTTTTAACTTGATCCCTATCAAGTTTACCGAAATAATGTATGAATTAATACATTTTTACGTACTAGATTTCGCATAAATGTTTCTGTTTATAAAGTAATTATAAAAATAATATAAATTTTATTTAATTGATAGGGATATTCATAATCTAGGTGTCACAATGGATTTAATAGATTAAAACCACGAGTCTCTTGGATTCAAAATAATTAAGATAGACTCAATTAAATTTAGGAAAATTTTTTATGAAACCCACTTTAGTTTGTCGTAATTGCCGATACTATTTACCAGAAGGAAGACGTGGTGGTGTTTGTCAAAAGTTAACTACACCAGTTGAAAGTAATTGGAAAGCCTGTTCGTTAGCTTCATCTCCCTTCAATAAATCCTGGGAAAATCTTGAGAGTATAGCTATCTGGAATCAGCAAATCGATCAAAATTTGGAAGTAGTTAGTTTTACCTAAAATGAAAGTTAAAAGCCTTGTTTCTTTCAAGAGGGTACTTGATACCCTTCTATCTATAAGAACAAGGTTTGTCTCCAATTTTTTTTAGCTCAACTAACTAACAAAATTGGGGTTAGTTATTATGAGAAATATAAGTTAAGGTCTCAGTAACTTATCCATGTCAAAAAAAAGCTACATTTTTATCCTGACTCTAAGAGACTTTTTGTAAAGTTTTGTAAGGGAAAAGAACGCTCTTTAAATTGTAACTACTTGGTTATTTATCCCAAACTTTGTGCTTTGAAATACTGAATTGGTGAGGAGTAAAAACACTTTATAATTCTTGACAAACAATCTCTAAGGTAACCAAGGGTATCTGCGAAAGTCTGGAGGTCGTTTTTCTAGGAATGCTTTTTTACCTTCAGCTCCTTCCTCTGTCATGTAGTAAAGAAGAGTAGCATTACCAGCCAATTCTTGTAGACCAGCTTGCCCATCACAGTCAGCATTAAAAGCAGCTTTGAGACAACGAATAGCGATCGGGCTTTTTTCCAGAATTTCTGAAGCCCAGTTAATGCCCTCTATTTCTAGTTCCTCTATAGGTACAACACAGTTAACCAAGCCCATTTCCAAAGCTTCTTGAGCTGTATACTGCCGACAGAGGAACCAAATTTCTCGTGCCTTTTTCTGACCAACTATTCTAGCTAAATAACTTGCCCCAAACCCACCATCAAAACTACCTACCTTAGGTCCAGTTTGACCAAAAATTGCATTGTCAGCAGCAATAGTTAAGTCACAAATAATATGCAAAACATGACCCCCCCCAATAGCATATCCAGCAACTAAAGCAATGACAACTTTGGGCATGGAACGAATTAAGCGTTGTAAGTCCAATACATTCAGTCGTGGTACTCCAGTCTCATCAACATAACCTGCTGTACCTCTTACACTTTGGTCTCCACCAGCACAGAAAGCATACTTACCATCTGTGTGAGGTCCAGCACCTGTAAATAAAACTACTCCAATATTTGGATCTTCACGAGCATCAACAAAAGCATCATAAAGTTCAAACACAGTTTTAGGACGAAAAGCATTGCGTTTGTGGGGACGATTAATAGTTATTTTGGCAATTCCATCAGTTTTGTGGTAAAGAATATCGCTATACTCTTTAACAATTTGCCATTTTATTTGCAAAGGCTGATTACTCATATTTTTAGAAGTTGATAGATATTTTGTTTTCAGTACACCAGGTTACTAGATATCTAACAGCTTTATTTAACTAATCTCAAACCTTATTATTTCGATTTACTGTAATACCACCTGTTTTTTAGTCAATCCTTTAACATCCTGCTTATATTGAACTAGTATTTTCTTGTTGTACTATGGTTGATGGATTTAAGTTTTCTCCCGTCCCAGGTGAACAACGACCTAGTACCACTACATGGAAGTTAAAAGTCAAAAGTATTGATTTGTAATTGTTTTAGGATTTTGTCTGGTCAGTTATTTCCGCTATCCTGCACTATTGTTAGATAAACAAGTTGCTAGATTGTCTAAGCCCAAGTCTATTGCTAAAATCCTGTCAGGTTTTATCGGAGATTTTAGATGATTGACCATCCAAGTTATCTAGTCCATCAAAAGTGGATGAGTCGAGTATTAGAATTGGCCAAAATTGCTGGTAATGCTGGAGAAGTACCAGTTGCAGCTGTCATAGTAAACTCAGATGGCAAGTTGATTGCAGAAGCTCAAAACCGACGGCAGCGAGATTTTGACCCTACTGCTCATGCAGAAATATTGGCTTTGCGACAAGCGGGACAAATTTTGCGGAATTGGCACTTAAATAAATGTACTCTCTACGTTAATCTCGAACCTTGCCCGATGTGTACGGGGGCAATATTGCAGGCAAGAATAGGTTTATTGGTTTATGGAGCAGACGATCCGAAAACTGGCACAATACGAACTGTTGCTAATTTTCCAGATAGTGTTTTTTCTCATCATCGTCTGGCTGTATTGGGAGGAATAATGGAATCTGTTTGTCGTCAAGAATTACAGTTTTGGTTTGCTCACCTTCGGTAAACAAGAAAGGGAATTATTTTGTGGTGAAACCTGCTATCCACAATGACAGATAATGAGCAATTTTTGTGTTTATCTAAGTAAAGTAAATTAACTTTGAAAATATAGCAGTCTCAGGAAAGGTTATACCATTTCTGAATAGTAATCCTATGTTTGATTGCTATATAACTACTGCCTAACTCCCCATCTCCCTATCTCCACATTACAAAGATATATAGCAAACTTTTTGAGATTTGGTATTAAGATATATCATATCAAATCCGTTGAATTTGGTATAAAAACATTCTCCATCTTCACCATTACCAAATCTTTATAAATTTTTTTCCCTCTTGACTCCTGAGTTCCCCTCCTGGGAGGGGTTAGGGGTGGGTTGATTCCTGACTCCTACTTCAAAAGATTTTATACGGGTGCATCTCAATTTTGAATAAAGCCAAAAATTTATCGCTTTTAGGGAACAGGGAACAGGGAATAGGGAACAGGGAATATATAGGAAAAAAGTATTTTTGCAAATATGAGATACACCCTTTTATACAGATGCTACCGGATTTGATATCAAAAGTTTAAAACTCAGATAAAACAAAATTTTTTCTTCTCTTCTAGATAATTAAAGCCTTCTTCCTTCTACTATAAAATAGTCAGCATTCAGCAGCCAGCTATTAGCTAGCCGCATCAGGTCGGAACTGCGGAGTTCAGCTAATTTTGTGGAAGGTAAAAGCAACCTTTGAAATTGATTTTGAATAAAAAGTTACTGCCATGTGTTCCCTTGCCAAACCTGAGAAGTAATTATTGATTACTGATTGCTGTTTGCGTAGCATCCCACAGGGAAGTGCTGACTGCTAATAGCTGAATGTTTACATAAAATAGGCAGATAAAAATAAAAAAGATGATAACTGAAGTGTTAATTTCTATAGCTGACAGTATAAGAAGTGTCATTTAAGGATGCCACTAGAACAGGAATAAAGTTTACCTTAGAGTCAAGAAATTAAATTAGATGATTGAGCTAAAAAAACTATGATAAATCTTGACTTTATCCAAGCTTCTTTAAGGAAATTACATTCTCCAGTAAACTCAAAACCTTCTAGCATTTCTCCTTGGTTAGCATCTTTATCTTATTTTTTAGGTCATCATATAGTAATGCCATTGTATTTTCGTAAAATAAATATTATTGGAAAAGAGAATATTCCGAAAGATGGACCTGTGATTTTAGCTCCCACTCATCGTTCTCGTTGGGATGGGTTAATCATACCTTATACTACAGGTAGATTAGTGACTGGTCGAGACCTAAGATTTATGGTTAGTATGGATGAAATGAAATGTTTACAAGGATGGTTGATTAGACATTTGGGCGGGTTTCCTCTTAATCCAAAAAATCCGGCAGTTTCTTGTTTTCGCTATGGAGTAGAATTAATGTTAAAGAGGGAAATGTTAGTGATATTTCCTGAAGGTAAAATTTATCGCGATAATCAAGTTCATTCTCTCAAAACAGGATTAGCTAGAATAGGATTACAAGCTGAGTCTTATCAACAAAATCTTGGTGTTAAAATAGTGCCTATATCTTTGAATTACAACCCAGTTATTCCACGCCGTGGTTGTAATGTTATGGTTCGTATTGGTGTTCCTTTATCTGTAAATGATTATATTTATGGATCGGGGAAAAAGCAGGCACAAAACTTAACTATGGATTTAGAAGCAGCACTTAAAAATATAGATGGGCATTCAACAATTAATAATTAATAATTAATAACTGGAGAGTACAAAGTTCTGCTAAAAAACAGTTGGCTCTCAAGGTTGAAAGTGTTACTGGGAAAGGTTTACAGCACCTACGCTCTGTGAATGGAGAATTTTTAACCTTGAGTCCGTGAAACCCTTGACTAGCAATAGTTATTCCCAGAACTTTGCACTGTCTAGTTAATAATTAATAATTAATAATTACTTCTCCTGAAAACGGATAGAATTGGCGAATAAGATTTTTGTGATTTATCTATTCTTTAAATCAGAGGCTATAAATCTTGATTATTTGGTAAATCAGAGAAGAAAGAAGGAGGATTATAAATATACTTTTTCTCACCAATCAGGGTGAATAATTAATTTTCATTGTGAGTCTAAAGTTTTTGAATTTGATGACAACATCAATATTCTATAGCCAAGAATATAGAAAAGGCTTTGATTTATTTATAGTGATTTTGAAAGATTCTTGATTATCCTCAATTTTCAGCACACCTGAATACTGTCAAAAAAATATATATAATACTAGCTTGATAAATGTTGATTACAAATAATAGATGATTTTGGTATGGAGTTGGTTTATTTTTGTGAAAAATTATCGAGCTAATTGAGTGAGAAAATATATTATTGTTATTGTTATTGCTTTTTTCTAACTTCTTCCCTCTTTTGTTTGATTTCACATCTAGTTCTGGGCTGTTTCATTCTAAACTGTGATATTGTATGTATTGACGAAACTACGTTATTTCAAACTTTAGTAAATTGATCTTTCGCTGTCTGAAAATCAATAAATTTATTGCCAAAATCTAGAATTAAATGACTATGTTTCTAGATAACTCAAGCCTTATTCCTTAACTACACTATTTGTAATAATTTTTTTTCAAAATGGTATAGTATGATAATTATCAATAATTTGGAAAAAATCCAAAACTAATATGAAATACTAAAATTTTTGCTATGTATCCTTTTTCTTGTCAAAGAGTTTTAAGGGAGGTATTACGTAGCATTATTTTTCATATTTCATATGTGGATATGTGGCAGAAGGAAGAAGGAACAAGGAAAAATCTGGTGTTGCCTGAGTTTTAAGTTTTTGATATATCCGCGCTCTTTCCTTTGACTTCTATAACATTATAAGATTAAATATTTGAGTAGTGATGTACAAGTAGTGATTTTTATAGTTTTGTTTCTAAAAGTGAAAGGGATTTACTTATCAATATCACTACATTTGCAGAACTACCAAAATTTGAAGTTCCTATCTTTTTTACCTTTTCTGTATTTCTGCACAACTTATAAAAGTTTGCACCGATAGTTAGGAACAGTTTAAGATTGATCGCTATTTCTTATTCCCAAAAATTCTCAAAATTTGTACTTAATTTAGTCGAAAACTTCTGTAAAATTAAGACTACTATATGAGGATATTTCGTATATGAAGCCAGTATTGACAAATTTAATCCCTAATTTTAAATCTAGCCAAATTGTGTGTTTGGAGTATGAAAATACTTGTTTATATGCAGAAGTAATTCAAGTATTAGAAACACGCAAAATGTGTTGGGTTCGTCCTTTGTTGTTGAAATTATCTACTTCAGAGGTTAGGTGTGAAAATCATCAAAAAAATTTAGAAAAATCAAGTTTATGGGATGTGCGAGATGGTGCTGATTTGGTTTGGCCAATATGTTTATTCAGGGAAGCTATTGATACAGAGTTTATTCCACTTTTGACTGAATTAGAATTGCTAGATAGTCAAGAGAAAAATCTGCAAATTTCACACCAAAAATTACAACATTTTGTGAGGAAAGTTTGGCAGGCTTATCCTGATGCTTTTCCCTTGATTCATGATTAATATTTGGAATACTTGAGAAGTAATAAATCTAGCAATTAATCGATGTTATTTTTCTTGTATTTTCTATTTAGCGACTAATCCGGAGTGAAAGCTTCAATAATTAGGACTTGCTGATTAACTCTCAAAGCATTGACAGATAAATGCAAGTGTCTTTTTAGGTGGAAAAAAATCCCAGATTTTCGGTCTAAAAGCTCAAAAAGTTAGTATTTTGGGCAGACAAGGGCAAAAAAATTAAGGGACAATTCTTACAACCATCTCCTAATTAATTCCCATTTCTCCTGAGTTCTTAGTTCTGGGTTCTACCCTTACCAAAAGATTTTTTCAGCAAACCTTAATTCATCATAGTTAATAGTTGTTTGGGAAATATCTGGAATATTAGTTTCGGGTAAAGGTTGGGGTGATTTTTGAGGTTGTATAGTAGGATGAAATTTTTGTTGTGGAATAGGAATAGGTTGAGGGGGTGAAGGGTGAGAAATTATAGGAAAATTAAGTTTGGGAGAATAGATATAAGTCGCAACAATAAATATGAATATACCTGTTCCAGTTAGTAATATATTTGTTTCTCCTCGATCAAAAGTTTTGACAGAATTTTGATAAAGAGGTTTGATACCTGGAATATTTAAGGTAGCCATTTGAGACATAATTGTTCGAGAAACCTTAGATATTTGAGAAATAATACTCTGAGGTTGAACTTGAAGTAATGTCAACCATTCCTGTACAGTTTGAGGGCGGTATTCAGGTTGAATTTCCATTCCTTTAATAATGGCATTATTCACGCGATCGCTAATTTCTGTATTGATTTTTTTGGTTCTACTAATAAGTCTTGCTTACTTTGTATTTTTATCAGCTTGAAAATTAACTTTAAAGCGAAACGGACTTGTTTTGGTAAGGGGGTTTTATGTATGACTATAGGATTAAAATTTTGTATTTATTATTTCCAGATTTTGACCAAATATCTTCTGCATTTATGCTCAACCCTAAAATTAAAGCACTACCAGCAAGAGCAGTGATATAAATAGGAATATGTTCTTGTCTCCAATCAGTTAATCAGTTACTCCAAATACACCAATTATACCTAAAAGACTGGTAGCAAAGTCTCAAATAGACCCTGCTGCAAATATAAAAAGTAAAAATTCTTGTATTTTATTTAATATCATGTCCGGATAATTAGTTATAAAAAAACTTTCTCCTTCTTCTCCTGTTGTTCTTCTTTATTACCTCTTTCCTCCTGATTCCTGACTCCTGAGGACTGACTCCTCCGTAGTTATTTATTTATCACTGTTTAACCGGACATGATATAACTCCGAACTTGTTTAAAGTTATTTATCTGAAATAAAGAACAATTCCAACAATAATAGCTGCGACAAAAAAATATTACCATGAACAAATTATTTGAGATTCTTATTTGTTTGTGAGGAAATTTATTTTGGTTTATTGGTTCATATTCACTAGTTAATATTTCATTTTGACTAATTACTGGATAACTTGTAAATGATTCGTCTTTAATCTCCCACTTGTGAATAAAATCTTGAAATTATTTTGTGGATATAGCGTAAATAAAGTCTTTAAGAGATTGCCATTTAGTTTTAATTAACCAATTAGATAACTGCTCCTTGCGCTCTTTTTATCGGCAACTTGTACATGATGCAATTAATCCCGGAATTAATATGTTAAAGCGTCTGGCTATATATAATCAAGAACGTCAAGAAATTCAACAGCAATCCATTAGAATTGGAATTGGAATCAATACCGATGATTTAATGTTAGGAACTGTGGGAGGTGGGAAAAGAATTAGACATCTGGTGAAAATAAACTTACCCTTTATTTAACATAAGCTAGAGTTGTAAAAGTCAGTTCCCTAAATCATTTTTCGTACCTTTTTCCTAAAAATCTATTCCCTGTTACTTTCCGGAGCTGTTGCCTGTTGCCTGCTATGTGCAAAAAGTCTATATCTTTTTCACGCCTATGTCTATTGATACTACAGTGATCGGTGATGCTGTTAATTTAGCCTCTCGTTTAGAAAATTTAACTAAGTTATATGGATCTAATATTTTAATCAGTGGAAATACTTTATTTGATTTAGAAGAATTCGATAAATATAATTATCATTTTTTAGATAGAGTTAAAGTAAAAAGGAAAAAAGAAGCAGTTGCAGTATTTGAAATTTTGGATGGAGATGCTGAAGCACAAAAGCAATTAAAAATTCAAACCAAAACTGAATTTGAACAAGCTATTATTCTTTATTATCAACAAAAATATTCAGCAGCAAAAGAAATTTTCTTAAATATTTTCCACATCAACCTGGAAGACAAAGCTGTAAAACTTTATCTCAAACGTTGTCAAAAATCTCAAATTTACGGCATTCCAGAAGAATGGAAAAAAGAGATAGTAATTATAGATAAATAGTAGATTATATTATAGGGCAATTTATGAATGAAATATTACCTTATATTTATTTCTCAATATAATATCTAAATTTTTCTGTTTTTTCTTAAACGCCTATTTTTAGGCCATAAATCAGTTTCTAAAATTAATTAGTGAGAAATGGGAGTAAACCATTCCCTAAAAAAACCCTTAATTAGATGGTATAATTGAAAAATCTTAATTTAATACGATTCACACAAAAACGCTATATATAGTGAATAAAAACTATAACGTTATAGATATATAGTGTTTATAATTCATACGTTGTGTAATACCAGTTTGATAAGTGTTTGTGACAAATGGTAGGAACGTTGTATGCAACGTCCGTAGGTCAGAAGGAAGAGAAAAGAAGCAAAAAAATATTGAAGAAAAAAAAGGTAAAAATAAATAGATATAACTATCTAAAATGAATTGGAGAATCTCTTTTTAAGTATCTCTGATTGAGATGCACCTTTTTGTAGAATTCTTTTTTTAAGCTGGTATAAATCCTAATTAAAGTTCAAATATTATAAATAAAACTAAAATGCTTACCAAAAATCAACAACAAACAAAACAAAATTGGAAACAAATAGCCAAACAATTTGAAACTGTTGTGGGTAAAAAAGGCGTAGTTCAACGCAAAGAAGAATTATTAGTATATGAATGTGATGGTCTAGCTAGCTATCGTCAACGTCCCGCATTAGTAATATTACCACGCACTACTGAACAAGTCGCAGCAGCAGTAAAAATATGCGATCGCTTAAATATTCCTTGGCTTCCTAGAGGTGCAGGAACGGGTCTTTCTGGAGGGGCATTACCAATAGAAAACTGCGTTTTAATTGTCACTTCATTAATGCAAAAAATCCTGAAAATAGACTTAGAAAATCAACAAGTTGTTGTACAACCAGGAATTATAAATAATTGGGTAACACAAGCAGTTAGTGGAGCTGGTTTTTATTATGCTCCTGACCCTTCCAGTCAAATTATTTGTTCTATTGGTGGGAATATTGCCGAAAATTCTGGAGGGGTTCATTGTCTCAAATACGGTGTAACAACCAATCATGTTTTAGGACTAAAAATAGTTACTCCCGAAGGCTCAATAGTTGATCTTGGCGGACAAATTCCAGAGATGCCTGGTTATGACTTAACAGGTTTATTTGTAGGTTCCGAAGGTACCCTGGGAATAGCTACAGAAATTACTCTCAGAATTCTCAAATCTCCCGAATCAGTTTGCGTGCTTTTAGCAGGATTTCCTAATATTGAAGCTACCGGACAAACTGTGTCAGATATTATCAGTTCTGGCATTATTCCTGGGGGGATGGAGATTATGGATAATTTCAGTATTAATGCTGTGGAAGATGTCGTCAAAACCAATCTATATCCCCGAAATGCTGCTGCTGTTTTATTAGTAGAATTAGACGGTTTAGAAGTAGAAGTGGATCGAAACAAACAGCGCATCAAAGAAATATGCGAAAAAAACGGAGCTATAGAAATTACTACTGCTCATGAACCAGAAAAAAGGATGAAATTATGGAAAGGACGAAAAGCTGCTTTTGCTGCTGCTGGGAATATTAGTAAAAATTATTATGTACAAGATGGAGTAATTCCTCGGACAAAAATGGCTTATGTTTTAGGTGAAATTGAAGGAATTAGTCAAAAATATGGTTATCGTATTGCTAATGTATTTCATGCTGGAGATGGGAATCTTCACCCGTTAGTTTTATATGATGATGCTGTTGAAGGTGCTTTTGAAACTGTGGAAGAAATAGGTGGAGAAATTCTCAAGATTTGCGTGGAAGTTGGTGGTAGTTTATCTGGAGAACATGGCATTGGTTCAGATAAAAAATGTTATATGCCTTTAATGTTTAATGAGACAGATTTAGAAACGATGCAATGGGTAAGAAGTGTTTTTAATCCCAAGGGTTTAGCTAATCCTGAAAAAATCTTTCCTACACCTCGAACTTGTGGAGAGTCTGCTAATGTTCAGCAAGTTAAACAGTTTGAAGGAGCAGAGGTTTTTTAAATTTTATTTACCTTATTTATCAAATATTAGAGGCTGTTTGTAAAAGGAATATTAAATCCAGGCGTAGGGTGGGTTAGGCGACAATAATTAACAATAATTATGAGTCGCGAACCAAAATCTTAACTGTCTGCCGTAACCCACCGAACATACCGAATATTAAGCCAATATACTGTCTTAATCTTTGCTTGTACATTCACTTTCTTATCTAGTTACTAGATCAAAAAATGACAGATGAAGATAGAGACTTTAACCAAGTCAAAAGTCAAAAGTCAGAAGTTAACCCACCCCTAACCCCTCCCAGGAGGGGGATGCGTGAGCAACTCTCCAAAAATATTTCGTCTTAAAAGGCGGGGTTTTAGACCCAATTATTTTGATAAAATATTTTTGAAAATGGCAATGAATTAGAGTTACTTTATAGATGAGGAGTAGTATCTAGTGATAAATTTTCCACTTCCTACTCCCTCTTGATTTTTCAGTCAGATTACACATAAACAGAAGCAAATACAAATATTTCAGATATTGATATTAATTAAAAAATTAAACTTTTTTCTATTGAGGTACAAAAAAATTCTAGGTTTTAGGCAATAGTTCCAGAAAGCAACAGACAATAAGAAAGAAAAAGACAACTGTACCTTAGCAGAAGCTAGAAATGCTGGTAGTCCTGTAGATGTAGTGATCAAATTACAGTGAAGCGATATAGCTGCCGCACTTGCTCCCTCCGCCAACGCTTCATGATCATGGTGAATAAAATACCAAATAGCACCCAAGTGATTTTCTAATTTTTTAGAAAAGTATAAAGTTTTCCTGACTAACCGAGAAATTCTTTGACATCAAGTATTATTTAATCTTTCTATATAGGCAGTTAAACCAGTTTCTTTACCTGCTGATTTATGCCTATAATCAGGAAAAACTAAATCATCAGCTGACCAGAAATCTGTATAACAAATTGCACATTGCCTGTAGACACCAGGCAGTGAATTCCACAACCCTAATGCGCTGTTTTCTCCTAAACAGAAACCCACTATTTCTCTGGTTTCTATATCCATCGCCAGCCAGAGCTACTGTTTGTGATTTTTACTCCCAACAAATGACCACATTTCGTCGCAGGCAAAACTAGAATTTTCCCCGATTGCCTCACCATTTAGCATTAGTTTATCTACCACAACACTATTATTTTATTTACGAGCTGTTGTGCGGATAAATAGATCGTTGAAAGTATCTGTAATACTGTATTCCAAAGTTTTTCCACCAATCTCGTAGGTGAGGATACCGTCGTCGAATGTCAGAGTGAAATCTTCTCCTTGTCCGCTTACCCAATCAAAGTAACGGTACTGAGTAGGAACTTTTTGGCCGCCATTTTCATTTGATCTACTTTGATCGCCCCCAAAATCTGACAAAGTTTCAACAATTAATAATTAACAATTACCTCTTCTTAAAACAGATATAATTGACGAAAAGGAAAAAAAATTTTTATATAGATAAATTTTGATTTTTAAACTATAGCTTCAGAGAGCATTTTGATGAAAAACTAAAGTTAAAATCGGTTAATACCTTAACTGCTAAATCAATTTAAACAAGTGGCTGAATTTCTGAAATTATTTCATTGGAAAAATGAGTGGATTGAATACCAACGTAACTAACCATGATATAATCCTCTTGTGATTTGATTTTCGATCCAGGCGCTCTATGAAACAGCTAATTCAGACGAGTGCCTTTCGTATTACAATTATACTTCATTTCTTATAGTTCGACAACCTATGTAAATCAATCTAGGCAAAGAATTGAGACTGTTATAGCGCTGTGCGCAGGCAACAGGCAACAGGCAACAGGCAACAGGGGGAATAAATTGCCTATCATATAAGATTTTAGCTATTTGGCCTCTCCTGCAATTTGTAAATATACCAGCGCTCATTGCTATACTACAAAGTAGGAGAGTAGGAGAGATGGAATATTTTTGATATTTACCGAATAATTAATAATTAATAATTAAATAATTCTAGTTTAAAACCTCCCCTTGATCGGGGAAAAAATAAATAATATTTCCTGATATTCAATTCCGTAACGGTTAAAACCCGAGGTAATTATCAATTATCAATTATAAATTAATAAAAGGACTTCCGCAAATTGACTTTTAAACCACCATCTGTAGAGGCGCAATTCGGAGCTTTGCGGAGCGCAAATGGTATTCCCCCTTGCCATAAGTAGAGTCTCTGCGTAATATAATGTCCGGATAAGAGCGCGATCAAAAAAACTTTCTCCTTTTCTTCTTCTTTCTTCCCTCCTGACTCGGTCCTTCCCCTCCCCTCCTGGGAGGGGTTAGGGGTGGGTTGGGAGGGGTTAGGGGTG
>NZ_RCBY01000599.1 GCF_003838195.1 Okeania hirsuta | reverse complement strand
TTTTTTCCCATTAGTAAGGCTAATTATCGGGTTATTCCTTGGGCAACTTTTACTGACCCAGAATTGGCAAGGGTAGGGTTAACAGAACAGCAAGCGAGGGAACGTTTTGGAGATGATGTTTGTGTATTGAAGCAGCCTTTTTCTGGTGTAGACCGCGCTCAAGCTGAGGCAGCTACAACTGGATTTGGTAAGATTATTACTAGAGGAAATGGAGAAATTTTAGGGGCGCATTTAGTTGGTATTTCTGCTGGTGAATTAATCCATGAAATTGTTTTGGCAATGTCGAATAAGTTGCCTGTTTCTGCTTTGACTGGGATTCATATTTATCCGACTTTATCTGAGGTAAATAGTAAAGCTGGTTTATTTTTGAAAAAGCAGAAATATGCCAAAAATTTATGGCAGCAGAATTTCTTAGAGAAGTTCTTTAATTGGAGAAGGTCTTTTTAAAGGAAGGAAGAGGGAAGAAGGAAGAAAGTAAATTTAAAAGCAATTGTAGGGTGCGTTGCAAAGCACCTTATAAGTTAAGTAGATTCATAGGGTGAGCAAATAATAATTTTTTGGTAGTCCTGCTCGCGTAATTGTAGATAGGAATAAAAAATTCTTGGTACGGGAGCAAGATGCTCCCACTACGGTGTCTCATAGGTGTCTCACAACAAAAATAATTACAATGCACAAACAATGAAAATGTATCACCACCAATTTTTTGATCTTAATTAGGACTTACGCATTACAAGACCAATATGGGAATTGCTATACTTACTTTTCAGGAATGGTTTTATAAAAAAAGAAAAAGCAAGATTATTTATGGTTCAATTATTACAAAAACTAATAACTTTTGATGAATTTACTGAATGGCTACCCGAAAGTAGATGTTATGAATTACATGAAGGTAAAATTATCGAAATGCAACCCACAGGCAAACATGAAGATATTACCGGATTTATTATTCAAGAATTAACTCTAGAATACACGAGGATGAAATTACCCTATCGTATTCTAAAGTTAATATTTTATAGACTGGAAATTTTGACTCTATAGTAATTTCAGGAAACTATTTGTGAAATCATTAAAGTGAATTGGTAGGTATATAGCATTTCTCAAGTTACTGAGGTACAGTTGTTTTTCTTCTTTTTTATTCCCTACTCCCTACTCCCTAAAGCAAAGGAATTTTGTACCTCACGCTTCTTGGGAATTGCTATAATATCAAATCCG
>NZ_RCBY01000598.1 GCF_003838195.1 Okeania hirsuta | reverse complement strand
AAACAATGGAATATCCGCAATCCCCTTTTTTCCACCAAATAGCGCTAAGCCCAAGCCAATTAAAATGGCGATCGCCACACCAGGAATCTTTAGGATCGACATGGAAAACGATACCACAATTGTTCGCTCCTCTCAGGGCAATCATACCCCATAACTTACCATTTCTTTGGAACAGTTCGCCGAGTACGGGATACACCAGGTCGTGAATGTGCTCCACCTGTTGACTAGTTGGAGAAAGACTGTAGATTGTACCCTCATTGTGTTTGCCACCTCTGGCCGTTGTACCCCACAATTTCTCATTACTGAAAACTAGCCCGCTCTCTGGCTCTCCTCCCCCCACTCCTCCCAAAGTCATGGATTTTCTGGAAGCCCGTTCCATCCGCCTGTAACTTGAAAATCACCCCTTTATTGCCTCTCCCACCCCTCGAGGTCGTTCCCCAAAATTGACCCTGATGGTATAGTAAGCCATTCCTTGGATGACCTCCATTTTCCGCATCAAGGTGATGAACAAGCCTGTAGTTGCTGTCTGTGGTAGATAGGGTAAATATTACGCCCTGATTGTGTTTCCCCCCATTGCTAGTCATCCCCCAGAGAAAGCCATCTTTTTCAATAGTTCTCCCATGGTTGGCTACCATCGATTCAATTGAAGTCATGGACTACTGAAAAGTTAGATCCATCGTTTTAATGTGAAATATCGTCCCCGTCCTTCCTTTCACCCCCACCCTCGGTCATCCCCCAGAGTTTATCCCTTACCCAGTATCAACTCCAAAAAAACGTCGCTCTCAAATATCACACTGAGAATCTGTACCATCAAAACAGAAAAACTGAATATGGGCTCCATCGGTTGTGTAACGCCCAAAGTACGAAAAAAACTTAAGCAGAATAATCAATAATACTAACTGTACTTCATACCTATTCATTTGTATAACTCCCGCAAACTACACTAGTAAGAATCTTAACCTAAAAAAAGCTGAATAGGTACCAAAAGTCACTGTTTAAGTGACAGATTTATAAAATCGTTCAACAGCAGATACAATACAGAGACAAATCAAACACCCCAACCCCGTATAAAAGGTAGCAGTCAGTGCTCCATAGGGCACCAACTTAGGATATTCTCTAATCCCGCTGCTACCCCACTTGTCGTGCCTATCAAGCCTCCAAATACTACGGCGGAATGTGGATTATCGAGTTGAATAGATTTTGCGACTAGAGG
>NZ_RCBY01000597.1 GCF_003838195.1 Okeania hirsuta | reverse complement strand
TTGACATCCTCCCCGGCCTAAAGGCACGGGGATTCCTACCGAGCCGTGGCTCCTCGGCGGGTTGGCATCTCACAGGCTGCTGCACCCACCCCCATCCCCTCCCGGGAGGGGATGGGGGTGGGTTACACTTGCCTCCATGCCCGTTTTTTGTCTCGGATTGCCCACCCGCGACTAATATATTTATTGCTGCATTCTCGTCTCTGTCGTGTTTTGTACCACAGTTGAGACATTCCCACTCTCGCACTGATAAGTCTAATTTACCACCTTTGAAACCACAACACGAGCACATTTGGGATGTTGGTTCCCAACGACTGATTACTCTAAAATCACGACCGTATTTTTCTGCTTTCCCTTCTAAAAAAGTCCGGAATTGTCTCCAGCCTAAATCAGAAACCCACCCCTCTTGCTCCCCTCCCAGGAGGGGATGGGGGTGGGTTGCGGTTTTTGACCATACCTGAAACGTTTCCTTCGGAATGCTTCGCAAACAAGTCTTCTAGAACAATTGTTTGGTTTTCACGAATTATTTCAGTAGATAATTTATGCAAAAAATCTGTCCTAGTATCCTTTAATTTGGCATGGAACTTAGCAACTCTCAGTCTAGCTTTTTCATATCGTTTCGACCCTAAGGTTTTGTTAGATAATAACTTACTTAACTTTCGATATTTCTTGATTCGTTTTTTGAGTGCCTTAGGAGCATCAATCTTTGTACCGTCACTCAATGTAGCAAAGGTTTTAATACCTAAATCTATACCTACTGAATTTTCATTTTCAGATAAAGTTTCTGGTTGTATTTCTACTACAAAACTTAAGAAATATCTATTAGCTGAATCTTTGATTAATGTTACTGATGATGGAGAAGCAGGTAATTCTCTCGACCACACAATTTTCAGTTTTCCTATTTTGGCTAAATAAACTTTATGTTGACCAATTTTAAACCCTCCTTTTGTAAACTTAGCAGTCTGTCTTGATTTCCTTTTTTTGAATCGTGGAGGTTTTATAGGTTTACCTTTTCTCTTACCTTTGGTTGATTGAAAAAAGTTTTGATAAGCTTGGTTTAAATCATTTAAAGATTGCTGTAATGGAATAGCAGAAACCTCTGATAACCATTCTCTGTCTACAGTCTTTTTAGCAGATGTGATCAACTGTTTTTGAAGTTCAGCATTAGTGGGCTTCTTTTCTTCTGATTTATACTTTTGTTGGCAGCAAGCTAGGCTATCGTTCCAGACGACG
>NZ_RCBY01000596.1 GCF_003838195.1 Okeania hirsuta | reverse complement strand
CCATGTAATTTTCCTCCTGTCTCCTGTCTCCTGTCTCCTGTCTCCTTCTTCAATTTTAATTTTTGGCAAAAGGAAACAGAAAAAAGAGAATTGAGGAACGGGAATTTTGGGTAATATTTTTCTTCTTTCGTCTTCCTTTTTTATAGCAGAAGGAAAAAGGCGTTTAGTTATCTAGGAGAAAAGGTTGATTATTGATATACCGTTGTTTTATATCATTTCCGGATAAGAGCGTGATCAAAAACTTTCTCCTTTTCCTCCTGTTTCTTCTTCTTTCTTCCCTCCTGACTCGGTCCTCCTGACTCGGTCTTCCTCCGTCGTTTATTTATAAGTATTCAACCGGACATGATATTAGATATTCCATAAGTCAAGAGTAGTCATGGTAGTTACTATATCAAAAGATGATTTTTGATATTGGGTTTAATACCCCGCTGTCTACAGGGTGTTTACTAATTAATAATTAATTGTTGAAAAGCTTGTTGGGGTTTGAGTCCCCATCCGCTGTTTGCTTCTTCCTTCTTCCTTCTTCCTTCTTCCTTCTTCCTTCTTAAATACAACTTGAACGAGAAAGAACTTGCATATCTTCTTCATCTAAATCTACTGGTATTCCACTACGAATTAGTTCGGCAAAATCTTCATTTGGCACCATAATACATAAAGCATAAAGACGAGTTAAACCAGTATTTTCTATGACATGAATCCCTGTTGGTGGTACTAGAATACTATCACCAGCACGAATATTAACAGATTTTCCGTCACATATTGCCTTTCCTTCTCCTTTAATAATAAAGAACATTTCTACCGCTAAATTATGTCGATTGGGAGGAGTTTTTCCCCCCACATCAAAAATTTCTAAACATACAGTTAAAGAAGCATTGGCAATTACAGGATCGAAAATAATTGCTAATCGATTACTATCTAGGGGACTAATACGATATGCTTGATAATCTTGGGGAGATTTAAGGACTGGAATCATGCATTGAGTAATCATTTTATTCTGGGTAATAGTGTTAACTTATTCAGGAAATTATTGATTATTTAGCTGTAGATTTGTTTAGACACCAGTGGCATCAGAGCTACTTATATTGGCATGAAATTTTATATTTTTATTTTGGGGTTAATACCCCGCCTTATACAGGGTATTTACAATTGATTGGGATTTGAGTCTGCATCCACTTTTTCCTTTTTATCATTTTCTTTGTGGGTTTAATACCCCACCGTCTACACGGTGTTCAAAATTA
>NZ_RCBY01000595.1 GCF_003838195.1 Okeania hirsuta | reverse complement strand
TTGTATGGCTCTCTCAGCACGGAAAGTCATGCGGAACAAGGTTTCCTTGGCTCCAATGTCTGCATCAGTAGACTCATTCCAGCTCCCTGTAATCAATCCTTGTTCCAGGTAACGCAATCCAAAGTTATTTTCACTCATATTGGGAATTCCTCCTCCTTCAACGCCGACGAAACTTAGTCCCTCTGTATCATACTGAAGCGTAAACTGGAAGGCCATGATATCGCGCATCTCCGCCAAGGTAAAGTCACTGTATACTCTTCGCCTTTTTGCAACAATTGATCCTGGTTTTGTAAGGATACAGATTCGTAGGTACTGCGTTCATCCACTCCCAACAGGCTATTTGCATAGCGGTGTAATTCACATTCCCACCTTAATCGCGATAAAGTCTGCATGCATCTCATCATAGTCCAATATTGATATTGAAGATCTCTGGAAAATAAGCAATGAATGGGTTCTTTACATCTGGGAAGCGATAATCCGCATCCACAAAGCGCCAAGATTTATTGCCATTTGGCATTTCTTCATCAATGTTAGGATCAATCTTCTCAAACGGATCAGATCCATCGTTGAAATATGACCGGAACGGTCGATATCTGCAGCGATCACTTTGTAAGGGGAATCCAGAGGTTGCAGATTCAAGATGTGCTTTGAAATTAACACCAAGTCAATGGTATAACACCATTAAGCAGGTCATCGTCTTTAACCGGTACAATCGTAAATCTTCCCCAAAAGGCACGTCTGGGAAAAGATATCCGCCATACCTCGGTAACATTTGAAAATGCTGTCCTCCAGTCACGTTAATACTAACATCTTGTACGTACTCTCTTACTTCCGTGGCTATTCCTCCTGCAACTGCGCATAAGAATGTTATTCGTTTGTGGGCAAAGTCTATTGTTGTCCTGTACATCAATATAAGTCAAACAGTAGCTGGAATTTCCTAAAGCATCAGTAACCCAGAGTTGCACCAACTGCGTGCCCACATCATCGCAATCAAAAGTGATAGTGGTTGAAGACGGAGGTGTTGTCTGTCCTTCTTCATTTCTGCGAATCGTGTACTTCAATAAATTGGACGGCGTGCAATTGTCTTGCGCCCCTGCGTCAAAGGCTGTAGCATCAAGGCGAGCCATGAAGCTGCCATTTTCTTCATAAATGGAAGCAGATAGTCCCACGATACATAATGGCTGCGGAGCCTCATCATCTCTGACCGTTACTTTTATTTCACAACTGGAAACATTACCACAGC
>NZ_RCBY01000594.1 GCF_003838195.1 Okeania hirsuta | reverse complement strand
TAGATACCCAAAGAAAGATCTTCGGAACTATGACGGCCCTATCCTTGATTACATCGGTGATTCTATCCATTCTAGGGATTATTTTCGCGCCTCAATTGATTGGCTTCTTGGGTGGTACAGGTGAGATATTGACGCTTGGGGTTATTTACTATCGGATCATGATGATTGGCGCCTTTTTCCGAATATTTGCCGTGGCTGCCAACACTCTAATACGAGCGGAAGGGAAGATCAAGGAGGCTATGGTATTTTCCATTATTGCGGCGGTCTTGAATATCATTCTCAACCCCATTTTTATTTACTATCTGGATGGTGGTATTGCAGGAGCTGCTTGGGCTACCGTCGTCGCGATGATCATATTTACGCTGATGGGAATTTGGTATTTCTGGGCTGGTAAAGCTAATTATCCCGTTTCTCTCCGTACCTACAGTCTGTCTCGTGATCTGTTAAAGCCAATCTTAAGTGTAGGTGTATCTGCAATGATGCTCCAGCTGATGTTCTTTGTTCAGCAAGTGATTGTGTTCAGACTCCTGGCGCAATACGAGACGATTGGGATATTGCATTCATGGGTAGCTCATACGAGTATTGCTCCTGATTTTGTTCCCGAGCTTTGGTTTGCTCAGCTTGCAACCGGTGGTGGGAATCAATTTTGGCGCAAGCAGTACGACCGGGTACGTTCCTCATTTACAAGTTTTTGACTAGGTGCAACGGACTAATGACCTTAGTCTGGGTTTTCATTATGTGGGAGCAGCTGTTTGCCTTCTTGGATGATGCCGGATGCTACCTTTACGAATAAAGATCTCTGGGATTTTAGGATGATGATGCTCACTTTGCGGACTTTCCCGATATTCTTCATGACCACTACCATGTTTCAAGCCATCGGTAACGCTCGAATCGCTGGTTTCCTAATTGTGGCACGAGAATTATTGCTATTTTTTCCGATCGTATTCATCCTACCTATGTTTTATGGCGTAAGTGGAATCTATTATACTGGCGTGCCCGTGAATTGTATTGTTTGGTAATTAGTTCATTTCGTTGAATAAACAGTTTCGACGACTACGGAACCCGCCTATCAATAATGACTAGTGGTATAAATATGGACGATTGAACTAGCTATTTTCACAATCTATGGCTAACTTCAAGAACAACTGTAAAGCAAGTCCATATGGAAAACAACGACAAAACCAACTTTGGCAAGACACTCCTGCTTGCCCAGAAATACCTGGAAGTAATTTTTAATCCAATTGAGAAAA
>NZ_RCBY01000593.1 GCF_003838195.1 Okeania hirsuta | reverse complement strand
TAGAGTTTTTGAGTATTTTAGTTTCCAGACAGACTATCACATTAATCCCCAAGTACTTCTCTACAAAATAAGTTAGTTGAATCAAAACTTTTACCTTCTCTATTTGCTTTAGCTTCTTTACTTTCTAGAACGCTTGCAACTGAACCTTTAGCAAGAGAACGAGTTGTTGCACTGGCACTGTCATTAACCCAATCATTTGCGCCAACTTTATATCTGAAATTGCATCTATATTGATCGTTAGCCGATCCTGCTTGTAAGAAAATGCCGAGAGAAGCTAGTGCAGATAGGATTAAGTACCTTTTCATTATAAAAACTCTCCTGTAATTGGTTTACTTTATGGATAGTGAATTACTATCTATATTCTTTTTATATCTCTAAATTCAGATCATTTATTGTTAACTAATATACTTTTTACTATCTTTTTTCTCATTTTATGAGCAGTTGCTTGTTTTTTTAAGTATAAATTCTTAATCCAGAAACCGGCATTATTAATATTAGTTTTTACTGTCTCAATATTAATAAAAATTAATAAAAAAAATCATTTTTTATGATATAATTAATCTTAGTTTATTTGAGGGATTATGTAAGTAAAATTTTACAGCTATCTACTCAAATTGTCAAGATGATAATATGATTATTCCCAAAAATAATTATATCTGCAAATCTGCCAAATTAGCGAACATTTAAGTTGCTATTTTTCTCGAAAGTAAATAAATATTAATTGTGAGTGATTGGAGAAATAAATGAATAAAAACTATTATAATCATACTTGATATTAGCTTTATTCAGTAATTTGAAAAACTAGGAAAAGCAAAAATTAAAAGTGTTGCCAGCAAAAATTTGCAAAATTAAGTCTATCAGGTATAATTAAATATGTGGCTTTTCAATCTTTGCCGAACACAAGAACCTTCAAAGCGATCAGTAAAAGCTTTTTAGGTAAAGGTTATGTCTCAAATGCGATCGCCATAACCAGAGGAGTAGCTACAACAAATTGCAAGTACATGAAGTACAAACATTTAAGACCTCTGGTTATGTCTCAAATGCGATCGCCATAACCAGAGGAGTAGCTACAACAAATTGCAAGTACATGAAGTACAAACATTTAAGACCTCTCCCTTAGAAGCTGTTTTTCAACAATTAATTATTAATTATTAACAATTCTGGAGAGTACAAAGTTCTGCTAAAAAACAGTTTGCTCTCAAGATTGAAAGTGTTACTGGGAAAGGTTTACAGCACCTACTGTTGTGAATGGA
>NZ_RCBY01000592.1 GCF_003838195.1 Okeania hirsuta | reverse complement strand
TTAGAAATAAATCACACAAATCTCTAGGATATGCTACAAAACAGAAAATCTCCATAATATTTTACAGATTACAACGTAATCTGATTGTAGACTCTCAATCGTATAGATCTCTAATACCCATTTCCCTTTTTCTAACTCTTTAGGCGTCACATATGAATTTCCGATCAAAAGTCTTGGTTAATACAGGCCTACGCCTTCCTCATTCTTTTTTTCCCAACCCTAAGAATCATTTATCCCTTGTCATTGCCAAGGGGTTTCCACGACATTATTGTTCTGTTCTATAAAGGATTGAACACCCTCCAAATCCAAATAAACGCCATTTAGGAATAGTTTAAATACTCCTGAAGACCTCGTCCGCCAATCCTGGTAGCCATTCAGCTTTTGCTGAGATGTTCCATATGTATTTGTGCATCTGATTCAATAAGCTTTACCCTTTATGTACTTCCAACACCTAAGAATATTTCTTCTATTCTGCCTATTGGCTATTCTTATGCCCTTCATGTGCATAGGGCATGGATTTAGGGGAAATGCTGCTCTGGAACAAGAATTCCAGTATGCGCTTAGGTTGCTGAGTGCATTTAAAAACGATAGCGCTCATCATGTGTTATGCGGGATTCTGGATGAGCTCTCTCAATCCAACGAATTGAATACCCCTTTTGGCCTACAGGTACGCTTACGAGATGCCGAAGCATTGGAAAAAGAGCATCAGGATGAAAAAGCTATTAAACAATTATTGTTATTAGTTGAGGATGCGAGAAATCACCGCCAATGGGATGTATTGAGTAATGCGCACCTGTCGCTCGCCCGCTTGCATGAAAAAATGGACCGTATGAAACCGTGTCAGCAGGCGCTTAAACGTGCAGCTCGCTTCATCAAAATGCATAAACTTGCCAATATTTATCCTCGCCTCTGCATCAGGCAATCTTCTTATTATCGGCTTTTCGGGAAAAAGGAATTCGGCCATGTTTTTTGCACAGGAAGTAATTCGAACAGCTCCCAAAGTAGGTCTGTTTGACGACCTGGCTGTTGGGAACTTACTAATGGTCTTTTGCTATGGGATAAAGACGTTGCAAAAACTGTATCCTACTTTCAGGCAGCAGGGAAGCAATGGAAAAAAATCGAAGATTACTCAGGCTATCAGGCAGTCATGAGCAATCTGTCTCGCCTATACATTGCCCTGGGTATGGAAGAAGAAGCCCTGATCTATAACGATAGTTCACTTTATGTAGCCCAACTTGCAGAAAAGAACGGCAGTCA
>NZ_RCBY01000591.1 GCF_003838195.1 Okeania hirsuta | reverse complement strand
ACTTTGTTGACGGGGACTTAGAAACCCCGTCCGTCTACACGGCGGGGTAGTTCATTCCTCTATCCTGCGGGGCAACTTTGTGGATAGAAACTCATTCTCCGGTGCAATTTGTGGATACTAAGTTTAATCCTTCAAAAGCAAGGCGACCTTATAGATATACCTGACTTTAAACATTTCAAGTTTTCAGTAAAACCAAGCGCGATACAATGTTTGGTAAAAATTCCTGTTGCTTGTTGCCTTCAGATTTTTTCAACAGCTCCTAAATAAACTTCGATAACTCTTGCATCATTCTGCACCTCATCCATAGTTCCTTCACAAAGTACAGAACCTTGATGTAAAACAGTTACTTTTTTGGCTATTTGACGCACAAATTCCATGTCATGTTCAATCACAATAATTGAATGACTGGCAGCCAAGTTTAACAAAAGAGAACCTATATTTTCTGTTTCTTCATCAGTCAAACCAGCTACGGGTTCATCTACTAATAATAGTTCGGGAGATTGAGCAACTAACATACCTATTTCTAAACGTTGTTTTTCACCATGAGATAAAAAAGCTGCTTTAATATTTGCTTTTCCAACTAAATTTATAGTTTCCAATAAACCAGCAACACTTCTAATTTCTGCGGAAGGAACTTTACGAAATAAAGTAGCAATTACTCCTTTATGGCGATTAATAACTAAATCTAAATTTTCTCTAACAGTTAAATTTAGATATACTCTAGGTGTTTGAAATTTACGCCCAATTCCCATACAAGCTATTTTATGTTCGGGAATTTTCATTAAATTATCACCTCTAAATAATACTTTTCCTATTGTTGGTTGAACTTTGCCAGTAATTACATCTAAAAAAGTAGTCTTTCCAGCTCCATTCGGACCGATAATAACTCGCAATTCACCAACATTTATAGTGAAATTGAGGTTATTTAGAGCCTTAAAGCCATCAAAACTAACAGTTAAATTTTGAATTTCTAAAATTTTTTCTATCACGGTTTTTATCAGTTATTAGTTATTAGTTATTAGTTATCAGTTATCAGTAGATATCTCCAACAATAAAAAATAAAATCAATTATCCCACAGAAATTATCAATTATTTCTCCCTTCTTCCTACTCCCTCTTTTCTGGAGATATCTAGTTATCAATTATACAGCAGATTTCATTGTGCTACTTTTGAACTTCAAATGGTATCAAAGGTAAGATAGCTGTACTACTTTTGAATTTCAAATGACTATCACAGGTAAGATAGCTGTATTACTTTTGA
>NZ_RCBY01000590.1 GCF_003838195.1 Okeania hirsuta | reverse complement strand
ACTGCAAGTCCTTTTGATTGCAGGACGACATCATCTTGACGCAGTTTCACCCAGGCCAAAAACCTGCTCTGCATTTGTCTGATAGATTTTGAGCCGCTCTTCATCGCTGATCGGCGCGGTATCCAACATCTCGACCGCGTGCCCGACATCCTCCATCGGGTAGTCAGTAGCAAACATGATGCGATCAGCGCCGATCATCTCACGGGCGAACATTAGCTGAGGCTTATAATTCATGCCGCTCGACGTGACGTAGAAATTCTCACGCACATAGTCACTTGGCCGCTTTTTCAGGTCGCGAAGCTTTTCACCCGGGCCTGTTTGTATAAACGCCGTGCGATTGTCTATGCGGTCAATCCAAAAGAGCAGGCCTTCGCCCATATGGCCCAGCACGATTTTCAGAGACGGAAAGTCATCAAAGACGCCCGATAGAATGAGCCTGATCGCGTGCAGGCACGTCTCTACGTTGAACCCGTATGTGGCGGCTGCCAGTCCTGGATATTTGGTGAAGGGCTGCAACATCTGCGGCGACGGCGTGCGCGGTGACCCATTTTGGGTATCGCGCTAACCGATTTGGGTACCAGTTGAGGCATCAGCCGGAAGGCTCTGTCCCCTATGACCAGGAGATTGAGTTCGCAAAAGTCGCGAAGCGCCTGGTTGACGCCGGCTATGGCGTGTTGATGTATGACCTTCGAAACCATGGCGAAAGCGACAAGACAGAGCTCGGGGTCGGCACCGGTGGTCATGGAGAGCGCTTTGATGTGATCGCCGCGATAGAGTACGTCGCCTCCGAGGCGACAACCCGTGGGAAAGACATCGGTCTCTTGAGCTATTGTTATGGTGCCAACACATCCTTCTTCGCCATGGAGGAAGACCAGGAGGTTTTCAGGAACAATGGTGTTAAGGCAATGGTTGCCTTGCAGCCTTTGAGCAATGGCGACTATCTGAAATCACTCGGTGTACCGGACGAATTGTATCAGGCGGCGGAGCGCTCATACCAGGAACGATCCGGCGGGTATCCGCTTCGAGCGAATATTGAAGACGCGGCGAAGTTCACGGCGGTTCCCACACGACTGGTCCAAGCACGACAAGACCCAAATACAAATTTGGCTTTCGTGGGTGAGCTGTTTGAGAACATGCCGGTTGAGAAGGAAATGTACTGGTTGGAAGAGCCGACCCATCGTTTCGATGGATATAACTGGTTTGCTGACAATCCGAGAGACATGCTTGATTGGTTCGACGCGCTTATGAGCGAGTAAAGGAAGAGATACGCA
>NZ_RCBY01000059.1 GCF_003838195.1 Okeania hirsuta | reverse complement strand
TATTGGATGGCAAAAATGCTGGGAATTATTGCTCTGTCTAGGTTAGAGTGATTTTTTCCCTTTATTTAGCGACAACTCTATTTATATTTGAAGAAGCAAGCTTTATAGAGGTTATTCAATTAGACTTGATATCAGGCATACTTTAAATTCTTAATTAGGGCTTGCTGATTAAATCTAAAAGCATTGACAGATAAAGATTTTAGCCTTTTTGGGGGCGAAAAAAGTACCTGGTTTTCAGCTCTTCACGCTCAAAAAGGAGCGTATTTTAGGCTCATAGTTGGGCAGAAAAATTTAGGGACAATTCTTACTCCTAACTTCCTCTAAATTTCCATTTCTCCTGTCTCCTGTCTCCTGTCTCCTGTCTCCTCCTCCATCAAAAAGACTTTATTCAGCAAACCCTAATTATTTTTACAATATCATAAAAAAACTTTTTGTCAATTAAAATCTTTTAAGTATAAAGATTTCAGACTGAATCTAACAAAAATTTGTCTAATCGTCAATTGTCAGCTATCATTTTTACTAACGAAGCAGCCAATTTCAAAAAAATTAGGCACTGATGGATCAAATAGATATAAGCAATAAATGCAGTATAAGAACATCAGATACTCAAGGTTCAGCTTCAGACGAACCTGATAGCTTAATTATTGTGCAGCTTAATAATAACAATAACCTGCAATCTAGTTGTCCCACGAACTATCAGGGAGGTGACACTAGCTGAACAGACCCGCAGCCACACAAGGGTCTCTAGACTACAAGGATGCCAGCAAATAACTCCTGTAATTTGATCAATACAATCAATACAACAAATAGTAATTAGTCATGGAGT
Source organism: Okeania hirsuta (assembly GCF_003838195.1). GTDB lineage: Bacteria > Cyanobacteriota > Cyanobacteriia > Cyanobacteriales > Microcoleaceae > Okeania > Okeania hirsuta. The sequence goes on along the minus strand of NZ_RCBY01000059.1, from coordinate 35,468 downwards.
AAAGTTCTATTATCCAAGACTGATGAACCTATTCAAACTAGTGGTCTGTAAAATTAATTCTGTCCATAGCTTTTTTCTAATTCCCTCATTTTTAAGGGTAGTTAGGGGGGATAAAACCCGTCAATAATATTTTGACAGACCACTAGGACATCCCAGATAAGGGCTGCGCCGACAAACTTTGTTTAGCATTAACAAAAAATAATTTCTGTTGAAAGTTTAACCAAATATAGAATCCTTTAAACTTATAAACTTAATTTTTGGCAATTAAGAGGAAATCAAGCAAATAAACAAAAATCTAGATAAATTAACAGATTTATTTTATGAATGTCAGCGAGCTTTTAAGTGCAAATGAACTATTAATTAGACACTCAAAGGGAGAAAGAGATTTTCCAGGAGCTAACCTAGTTGCAGTGAATTTAGGTGCAGCTAACCTGAATCGAAGTAATTTAAGTAATGCTAGTTTCAAAAATTCTTACCTAGCTAAAACTAAACTAATTGGAGCTAATCTAGTTGGTGCAGATTTTAGTAATGCTAACCTCTCTGAAGCTAAGTTAATTGAAGCTAATTTGAGCGCTACGAGCTTTACTAAAACCACTCTTATTGAAGCTGACTTAAGTGGAGTAATTCTGAGTGGGGCTATTTTTTCAGAAGCAGATTTAACAGAAGCTATTCTGATTGGCACTAGCATGGTCGGAACTTGTTTACTGAATGGCTCAAAACTGATTGAAGCCAACCTAACAGGAGCTACCCTCAGTCGTGCTATTCTCAGTGGCGCAGACTTAACTAAGGCCACTTTGAATCGGGCAATTATGAGTGAGGTAGATCTAAGTGGCACTATATTAAATCAGGCAAGTCTAATTCGAGTTTATCTACAACGAGGAAATCTCAGTGGTGCAAAATTAATCAAGGCAGATTTAATAGAAGCAACTTTGGTAGAGGCCAACCTTTGCGCTGCTCACTTAATTGAGGCAGACTTACAAGGAGCAAACCTGAGCAATGCTAATCTAAGTGGAGCAAATTTGAGTGGGGTTAATCTACAAGGAGCAAATCTTAGCAATACTAATCTCAATGGTGTTAATCTTGAACAAGCAGACCTGCGAGCTGTTGACTTGAAAAAAGCTAACTTAAGAGGTGCTAACTTGAAAGCGGCCAATCTCTCAGGAGCAAATTTATTGGAAGCTGATTTGCGAGGTGCTAATTTACAGAAAGCTAATCTTTACGGTTCCGGTTTATTGCTAGTATCTCTCAAAGGTGCTGATTTAAAAGAAGCTTGCCTGTGTGGTGCTAACTTGATTGGGTCTAGTTTAAATCTTTCTGCTCTTGAGGACGTTTGCTTAAAAGAAGCAATTATGCCAAATGGTTCAACTCACAGATAGAGTTAAATATAGATATAGATTTAGATTTATGGAGCAAGTCTAGCTAAAAAGCTAAATTCTCCAAAAGTGGTTACATGAATTACTCATAATTCAAAAATACAAAAGTTTTGTGATAAACTAATAAATTTAAGACTTTAATCGGGTGGAGGTATAACCGCGTAGAATGAAACAATTGGGAACCCATCTAGTCGTTGATGCCTGGCAGTCCCCTGCAGAACTGCTCAACGATTCTGAACGTATCCGTTGCTCTTTAATTGATGCAATTACAGCAGGAGGAGCAACCCTCATAGATTTATGTGTTCATCAGTTTAGTCCTCATGGAGTTACTGCGACGGCAACACTAGCAGAGTCTCATATTGCCATCCATACATGGCCTGAGTTAGGTTACTTTGCTGCTGACTTATTCTTTTGTGGTCATGGAAATCCGCATAAAGCTGTAGAGATTCTAGAAACAGCTCTCCAAGCTAAACAAATAAAATTGACTGAGATAAAGCGCGGTTTTGACCCTGGGATGGGAGTCCAAGATACTTCTACAAAAGATCGTAATGTCAACAGTTTTACCGAAAAACAGGCTTTAAAGCCTCGCCGTTTCAGGGCGACTTTGTGTTAAGCTTGGATTAGTACCTGACCCTCTACTTCGTAGGCTAGAGAAATCATTTGGAGGCAAAGAGTACGAGAAGGTCAAAACTAAGAACCTGTGGTGGCGAAGGCACAGTCAAAACAGCTAGAGAAACTAACAAAGTACCAACCATTTAATCAAACTCTATTTCTGGTAAAATCATTATGGTCGGATATCCGAGAACTGAGGCTAACCACCTGAACGACTGAGGACAGTCCCGCTTCTGGTTAACTACTGCGCGAGTAGAGAGAGTTAAGCCGTCTGAATATCCAGTAATCCCTGACGAGTCTGGGAGAAATCAACTCCCTGAAGTAAGTAGAGTATGTCAAACAAACGAGTTTAGCAAGAGGATGAACAACCAATATAAATTAATAATAACTAAATTACATATATGCTTGGTTTGAGTTAACAACCCCACGACTAAAGCCGTGGGATTATAATAATGTGTTTGAGTCTGTAACTTCTTAGGTGAGTATTGGTTATTGCAGTAGCGAAGCGGAGCATTATCGCTGATTTAAAATTGGACGAACAACCCAATACCCAGCACCAAATGCAGCAATTACAATCAAACAAATAGCAACTACTAACCAAATTCCATTGAGGTCAGATACTTGTGTGGAATTAGAAGTTTTGCTGTAGCTACTTATATCTGGTTCTTCTGTATATAGATACTCTGGAAAATCTGGATCTGCTTTTTTAGAGTCGGTAAATGGTAGAGAAGGTGAGGAAGATGATGTTTCAGGAGAATCTACTTCAAAATCAGAATTAAAAGAGTTATCTCTAAAAGTATCTACCTTAAGTTCAGAGTTGGGAAAAGAAGACATTTGAGGTTGAGTTACTAGCACAGAAGAATTTATAATTTCTTGTAGCTGTGTCGCAGAGTGAATCACTTTTTCAAATTCTCTTCTGAGTTTTTGATTTTGCTGGATTAACTGTTCATTATGAACTTTGAGTGATTCTAGCTTAATTTGAGTTGCTTGTAGTTCAGCAGTAGCTTCTCTATATACAGAAATAGGTATAGATGGAGAGTAGTTATTTTCGGAATTATGTCCCATCTGACTAGATGCGCTAATATTTTGCATTATTTTACTACTATGATATTTTTCAATAATTATGGGGGATAATTAGTGAAATTAGAGCAATAAAATATAAATTAGTCAAGTCACGATTAAAGAAAAGCATTTACTTCTACAAATTGTATTTCCAAATTGTTTAATTAATATCTATGAATTATTCTGAAACTAACCATGAACTTTCTCAAGAGTTTAATATGCAAGAAGCTAAATATGGAGAGCGGAATATATTAGAAGGAGAGTTAATTACTTTTCCTAATCCCCGTGTTGGACGACGTTATGAAATTAACATTACTTTACCAGAATTTACTTGTAAATGCCCTTTTTCTGGTTATCCAGATTTTGCCACAATTGACGTAAAATATGTTCCAAATGAACGAGTGGTGGAATTGAAAGCACTGAAATTGTATATTAATAGTTATCGCGACCGTTATATTTCCCATGAAGAATCAGTGAATCAAATTTTAGATGATTTGGTAGCTGCTTGTGACCCTTTAGAAGTAAAAATTAAAGCTAATTTTTATCCACGAGGAAATGTTCATACTACTATTGAAGTCGAACATTATAAAGAAAATTTAGATAAGTAATTACAGGGTAAGTATTCAGCTAGCTTGCGGTCAGCTTTGCTAATTAAGTTTTAATAAAAATCTATTAAACCGATAGTTAGTTGAGCTTTTAATGATGAGCTAAACTTTTTTAGTGTGCCAATTTTTAATGATTTTGTAAATTGGCGATCGCTGTATATTTAATTAGGGTCTGCTGAAAAAATTAGTTGGTGGGGGTAGGACACGGCGGCGCGGAGATGGGAGGAACAGGCAAAGGTTTCGGCTATTTTATGTGAAGAAATTTTCTTGAATTTCAGCAGAAAATTTCAGTATTTTGAGGGAAATAAGAGCCAATAACTAGGAGATAAGCTGAATATACAAAGCTCCATTACCGTCAGCTATCCTGACTTTTAGCTTTATTGAGCAAGCCCTAATTAGTTCAAAAAAATGAGCAATTCTGGGTATATTTTCACGTCAAACTAGACAAAAAATGGCTTATAAATATAGCATATAATATTTTTGCAAGAGGTGTACTATATTATATGCAGAAAAAAGTAACAGACAACAAAAATGAGGATTAACTTGATATTTACCGAATAATTAAGGTTTAAAACCTCTCCTTTAAAGGAGAAAAAAGCCGTGAGTCTTCGGAGCTTCCCGTAGGGTGGGATGGCGATCTTCGGAGCGGGTCTGTAAGAACGGGTCTCGGAGCCATATCCATGAGACCAAGAGAAGAAAAAAATTTCTCTACCGCATCAATTTTCTTCTTTTCAAACAGAGGTAATTATTAATTATTAATTATTAATTATTGAACTCTCCTCTTAGAACCAGAAAACTTGCTATAATAAAGGTTTTAGTTCATATCTTGAGGGTCAGTTTCAGCCTGAAAAACTGAGCTATCAATTAGTTCATCTGATGTAGTTTGATTGACTTTTTCTCCTGCTTCATCTTCTAAAAACGCATTAACAATTTGCTCATTTTCTAACTCTTCTAATTGACTAATTTTAATTTGATCGAGACGTGGGCCTTCGGCAGAAATAATAGTAAATTCAAGATTTTCATACCATAACTTTTCTCCAGCAGTAGGTATTTTTTGTAACTGATAAATCAAAAATCCTCCCAAAGTTTGATAATCTTCAGTTAGAGGTAAATCTAAATTCAATAGTTCATTAACTTCTTCTACACTTAACTGTGCTTGCACAATAAAAGTCTTATCGTCTAACATTTGTAGAGTAAATTCTTCAGTACCAGTTACTTCATAACTATTACCGCCGATAATTTCAGCAATCAAATCCTCTCGCGTAATTAACCCAGCAGTACCACCAAATTCATCTACTACTATTACCATTTCTGGGTGCTGACGACTGTTTGGAATTTGACGCATTCTTTGCATCAATGATAATAACTCGCTCAAATACATTTGTCCAGATACAAACCTTACAGGACGAATCCAAGGTATAATTAAAGTTTGTGAGGATAATAAACCTTTTGCTAAAGGTTGAGCCAATTCTTTGAAATCTATAATACCCTGAATGTCGTCTATGGACTCACCAATGACAGGATAACGAGAATGACCAGATACCTTAATTTCATCTAACAAATTTTTAAAAGTAGCCGTACTAGAGATAGCATCTATATTAGTGCGTTGAACCATGACTTCTAAAGCTGATACTTCCCCAAATTCAAAGACATTACTAAGTAATTGTCGTTCTTCTGCTTCTAAACCAGTTGATTCAGTAGAAGTAGAGATAATTAATTGTAATTCTTCAGGGGTAACAGGTGTTTTCCAGACACTGCCAGTGTATTTAATTCCTATCAGTCGTAATAACCAACGAGTAGATTGATTTAATACCCAAATAAATGGATTAAAGAAGCGAGAGATAGCTAGACTCAAAGGACCAAATAATCTCGATAATTTTTCTGAATATAATAGTGCTACTGATTTTGGGCATAATTCTCCTAGGACAATTTGCAGGTAAGCCAAAATAAAAAAGGTGACAATTGGGATAGCTAGGGAGTGAGCGATCGCTTGAGTAACATGAATAGGTAGGGGTAGTTTAACTATTGCAGATCTAACAATTACTGCCATAGTTCCTTCAGCAATCCAACCTAAAGCTAAACTAGACAAAGTAATACCTAACTGAGTGGTTGAGAGTAGTCTGTCTATATTTTTTTGAAGTTGTTGAACAATTTTCGCTTGAACATCACCTGCATCGACTAATTGATTAATGCGGGATCTACGCACAGAAACTATAGAAAATTCTGCCACCACAAAAAAGGCATTGATGATAATTAGCAGAAAGACTGACAAAAGTCGCGACATTATCTCTGTCGATGTCAGGATTTCTAAGCTTGGCATTTCTCCCAAACTTATTGCCATTGATTCTGCCTCAGACCTCTGAAAATTTTCATGTTTAATATTTAACAATTTATAGTTTATAAGGATATAGTCACATAAGACATATCCTTCGGATCGCAGGTGTTATCCTGACGCTCGTGAACTACAACACCCTCGCTTCCCATGGTCAAAGACAAAAGAGAGCTACTTTTCTCATAATATTCAAAGAACCGTTCACATAACTCATTAATTAATCCTTTGCTGGCAGTGCGATTGCATTCCTCTTTTTATTCTTTTTCCAGAAAAGGTGACATGATTTTTCTGACCTTTCTTGTACACTGGAATCAAATCATTATCTATAAAACTTGCTTTTGAGGTGTAAGATTATTCTGTAATAATTACATCTATCCCTACCATCTTGGCTTTATAAGATAACATTTCTATTAACCTGTTATAGGGAACACAGACAAAATTTTGATTATTTCTTTTCCCTAAATTTATCTTCTGTTTCCACTCTTAATTGTGCCCAATTATCAAAGTTCCTATTTTCTGATTAATTAGAGTATCAATAATCAAACGGGATGCAATACCCAAGATAATCGTTGATTTTAAATTCTCTTTTTAAGATCAGCTTTTTCAGTCTCAGACTCGATCTATTTTCCTGGAGTTGAGATTGTCAGAAGCTTTTAACTTTATTATAGTATTGATTGATAATAGATTTTAACGGTCTGCCATTTATCTAGAGTGGTTTGATTCCAGCTTGATTAAAAGTTAATGTAGCTAAGTTGTTTAATCCTATATAAATACTGGCACAACGATTTTTCTCTAGCTCGTATTGTTTTTCATTAGCTTTATAAATGACCTCTATTACATAATGATTAATTTTAGGGACCAGACGAACTTGTTTAATTTATGAAGTAGGTACTAATGTTTTTAGATCAATCCATGTTTTACTTGGATTAATAATTACTTGTTTAAGTTGCCTATGGCTGATGGCTTGTTTTGTATAAACTACAATATTTCTTCCCGTTATTTTATTTTTATATCCCCGAAGACGAGGACGAGCATTAAACTTTGATGGCTTGGTGTTTATAAACTTCGTTCGCTGCTAAAAAACTCTTCGGTGTTTCGATCTATTATCATCAAGATTTGTTGAGATACTTTAGCTGGCATTGCTTGATAGTCTCCTTGAGATTGTAGCTTCTTTTGCAAGTCCAAATAGTGACGATAAATATTTTCAAATATCAAAGACTGATGAACTAAATAATTAGCATGAGTTTAAGATATTTTTCGACAAGAAACACGGTCGGTCAATTTCAGGATAAAACCGATGATTTTTTTGAATCATAAGTCTCTCAAATAATCTGATAAATCAAGGGGTTAAAATTATATTAGGAGCCGAGCATTTATTAATCTTTAATTATGGTGATTTAGCCAGGGATTCTCAGCTACCTGCCGATTATACCATTAAACATAAAGCCTTTGAGTTATTAAATTTTTCAAATATTTAGTAGCTAGTGAGTACAATTTCACGAAGATATTTGACATTGTTTGACTACATAAGACTATATTTATGTACAACGTTTATTATACCATTAAATCTTGGGCAACTTCATTAGATTTCTTTGCTCTTCAAAGTTAAAATTTAACTTTGCTTTCTCTGACGATCGATTAGAGATAAATAAATTAACTTATGTGATAGATAACTTTTTTTATCTAACTAACAACCTACTCAAAAAAATATCTAATCCACTTAATCTATTTTGATTCTAGACATTTTTAAATCTAAATTTTGACCAGGATAATCTGTCAGTTCCAAGGAAAGTTCTTTGGCATTATCTAATAATGCAACTGGAATCGTAATAATACCATAATATCTTCTACCATTGGGTGGTAATTCTCCTGGTAAATCTTCTGTACTTGCGCTGAGAGACCTTCCCTGGTCATCTGTAACATTCAAAAAACTGTACAGAAATCTTACAGCTCGGTCTCCTTCATTTTTTAAATTGACATCTAAAACTAGAGAATTACCCCATCGACGAACATCATTAACTTCTAGAGCTACTCCAGCGTCACTACTCACAATTGGAAAACTTTGCTGGGATTGATTTTCTTGAGAAGACTTTGCTTTGGCTTGTTTGTTCTGGGAGTCTTTTTTAGTAGTTTTTTCTTCAATTACTCCACCATTTATGATAATATTTTTTACAGTGGTAATAATTTTTTCCTCTTCTAACAAGACTAATCCTTCTTTGCGATTTGAACTGTCTCTAGCACCTGCTAAATTATTAGTGGGACGAGTATCTGGTTGAGTAATTCCTTTTAAAGCTTCCCTTCCTAGCTTAAACCCCCAAGAAGCACTACCCAAACCTGCACCAAACATTAGGGTTAGTAAGCTTAGAGTTAGCACAATACTAGAATTCATAGTTTTTTTATTTCTTAGGCATAATATTGTTTTCTGTTATGATATACTATATTTTAGTATAAATTTAGAAATATTTATGTCCAAAAATTTAACTTAACTCCAGAAACTATGTTATGATATGTTAGGTTATCTAAGAAAAGTCCAAGCTAGCTTAATGTGACGATATAAAGGTAAACTTAGAAATAGGCGCCTTTGGCCGATTGGGGAGGCAGCGAGCTCATAATTCGCTTTCAGGCTGGTTCGATTCCAGCAGGGCGCATACAACTCTATCAAATTAATTCCTCGAAATATACTAAAATCTTTGCTGGTTAAAGGTTTTAGCATTTTATATCTTAAATGGAGCCAGAGGACTCCCGGTCTAATATCCGATTTACCGGGAAATAAATCGCGACCAAACAAAAAATAAGCACTCCATTCAGATAGAATTATCGGGACTGGTGGTGGTGCATAGTAATGGTAAAGGAAGCACCGGGAGTTTGGGGAGATGGGGAGTGTGGGAGATGAGGAGTGTGGGAGAAATTAAAAAATATGTATCCTACCATTACTATGCAGGACTATCTCGGGACTTAGGCAAATATAGATGGGCAGAGGCTTTTGCGTTAAAAAGACATAAATACTGAATTACTAAGGGTTCTAGCCATTTTTAAGGCATCGATGTAATTCCCTTGTCTAGACTGACTTTGACGCATTTTTCCTACTTGAAAATGCCTAAGTACTACTAACTTCTTTGTAAATCAGGAAAAAATCCATATCAGGACTTTGATATTTTTGACAGTGAAAATGGCTTCAAACTCAACAGTAGCAAAGAAAATACGTCAACAGGATAAAAATGGTTCTTTGGGTAGCATGACCCAGGAAAACCTAAGATATATCAAGAAATAGCCTATTTTAACGTTAAAGCATTACCCAGCAAGATTTTAAGGCTTTTTTTAAGGCGTTTTTTGCTAAAGTCCCGATATATAGCAGTCGAAGCAAAAGTTAGGACACTAGACAGTGCAAAGTTCTGGGAATAACTATTGCTAGTCAAGGGTTTCACGGACTCAAGGTTAAAAATTCTCCATTCACAGAGCGTAGGTGCTGTAAACCTTTCCCAGTAACACTTTCAATCTTGAGAGCCAACTGTTTTTTAGCAGAACTTTGTACTCTCCAGTTAGGACATATCAAAAGCTTAAAACTTAGACAACGCAAAATTTTTCCAACTTCTGTCCTTCCTTCTTTACTTCTGCTATGCAAGTATCAGCATTATTTATAATTACTATAATTATGAATTATTTAAACTTGTCCATGTCTTGAAGAAGTAGGTACAAATACTAAAATAATTAAAAATTATCAAAAATTCAATTAAACATTAGTTATTTAAAATAAAATTAGCAAAATTAGTTCAACATCCCTTTTTAAGGTGCAATTTAGGGCGAAAAAAGATGCAATCGCACCTCTATTTCCTACTCCTATATAAAAAGCTGAAAATCTTGATAGATAAACAATACAGCATTGATTGCTCAAAAGTAAAATTTAGTGTATTTTGGAATTAAGAATTTGGCTATGCCTAGAAGCTTAATAAAATGAATTGAGATAAATGAGATTGCAAAACAGAAATTGTAAATATAGGTAGAGTATATTAGTGGCAATCAAGCTCAGAAAAAAATTGTCACATTCCAACTCCCTAAAAGCGCACAAAATCTATCATTCCGGAATAAGCTACAACGAATACTCAAACCCTTGAAATTCCAAGAAAACTATACTGGATAGTACGGTGACATTTTTATCCTTCCTGTTTGTTGAGCCAATCATAATCATCAGCAACCCAAAAGCATTTTTCGACTCCCTACTCCCTAACCGAAAATAATTTTGTGGTCTACTTAAATAGACATCTCCAAAAATCATCAGGCACTTGCTATAACTATCTTTACTGAAGCGATCGCCAGCTCCTCCAGAGCGTCATTTTTTACGCGTTTTACAGTATTATGCCAACTTGATAAATGTTTACTACAAATAGCTAGCATATTTCTTAGGAGTCAGGAGTCAGGAATCAGGAGTCGTATGGGAATAGCTTTAATAGCAGTTTTTAAGTCTGAATTTATCTTTTTAGCCCAAGAGACATCTCCTATAAAGTATTTTAATTGCCCTGATTATTCGTAACATTCTTTTTTTTAATAGTATTATAGACAGTCATTGTTAATTATTAAACATTTTTATCTAGTTTTTTATTACTATATTAGACATCTCCAAAAATACTCAAAGGCCTATCCTAACTATCTTTAGTGGAGCGATAGCGTACGCTTAACCGGAGGTTATCGCCACTCATGAAGGTAGTTAATTTGTACAGTTTTATGGTTATCAGAGATACTTCGTGTTACTAATATAAATATTTATTGTACTTTTACGAAAGTTGATTCCTAATGTTTGAAAACTTGGTATTTGATGTAAATAAAATAACGTTAAAATTATTTCTTATTCCTGAGTTAAATTCTTTTTTCTTCCTCCATCTGCTGTAATTAATCTTTTTTCTGTTTTGGCGTTGGCGGAGCAAGTGCGGCAGCTACATCGCCTCTTTTTTTCTGATTCTATTATTTGGGCATTTTCTATTAATTTTATTAGCTGTTTGTCAGTAATAACAATAATTCTTTTTGTTGATGAGTGGATGGTTATAAATATATTCTAAAATTGGATTCATTTGGGATACTGCAGACATAAATGGTTTTGATGATTTTACCTGATTTTCTATTTTGGAGATATCTATTGCTCCTAGTAGCTGAAATGTTGGTACATGATGCAAATAATATAACGTCAAAATTATTTCTTCCCCCTTGCTTAAAGACTTTTTTCTTGCTCCTACTGCCTTGATTAATATTTTTTCTTGACTAGCGTTAGCGTTAGCGATGCGGAGCATTATCGCCTGTCTTTTTTTTATTCAACTTTTTGAGGATTTTCTATTAATTTTATTAGTTGTTTATCTGTAATACCAATAATTTTTTTTTGTTGATGAGTGGATGATTATAAATATATTCTAATACATTAGACTAATTGCCAAAAGTAATTATCTACTTAGGTAACACTTCAGTTATTAAGTAATTAAACTATCCTAATATTTTTTTTTGCTAATTTGAGCATATTTAATATGAATTATTATTATTTTTACTTCTCCCCCACTCCCCCACTCCCATACTCCCATACTCAAGAAAATGTAGAAAAGTTTTTGAGAAATGGTGTTATTTATTTGGGGACAGCGTATATATAATTGGTCACTACAATTTTACCTTAATTTTGATTTTGGAGATGTCTAATGAAAAGCGCTGTAAAGATACATGATATAAATCAAAATTTTGCTTCCTTTTATCTGAGGATATATTTTGATGATAAAAATAGGTAATTAATTTTGTGTGTTTACTAAATGCCTGGGCAAAAACTTACAGCGCTTTTCACTGGAGTAGACCACAAGGTTAGTCATCTATTGTGGAATTCGCAGCCCTCGTTTCACCTACCACCTAACACCTAACACCTACCACCTAACTTTTTAACTGTGGTTTACCCATCTAAAAACTGCCGTAGTTTCCATGCCGATGTCTATGGGTCGTGCTCATCTTTAATACTATCAATAGTCTTGATAATCTTTTCGTATTCTTGTCGCTTTCCTTGTTTTTGATAAATTTCTGCTGCTTTGTGTAAATCATCAAGAGCAGCTTGAAAGTTTCCTAATTTCATATATCCTTCACTACGAAAAGAATAAGCGTGACCTAGATTAGGATTAATATCTAAAGCACTGCTTTGATCCTTAACCGCTTGAGCATAGTCTTTTAACTTCATATAAATTAGCCCTCGGTTAATATAAGCGTCTATTTTTCTCGGATACAATTTTAATACTTCGTTATAGTCTAGAATAGCTTGCTGCAAATCTCCCATTTCACAGTGAATTAAGCCCAAATTATAGTAGGCTAAACCATAGTTGGGGTTTATTTTTAGCGCTGCTTGACAATCAGCGATCGCCTCAGAAAAGCCTCCTAGTTTCAAACGAGCTAAACCTCGATTATTATAGGCAGGAACATAGTTGGGATTAATGCTTAGAGTCTGGCCAAAGTCATCAATAGCTCCCTGAAAATCTCCTGCTTGAAAGCGAGCATTTCCGAGATTATTATGTGCTTCGGCATAGTTAGGATTAATTTGTAGAGCTATTTCAAAGTCTTTCATTGCCCCTTTTATATCTCCTAGCCTAAACTTGGTAAAGCCTCGGTTATTATGACCTTCGGCATAATTAGGATTAATTTGTATAGCTGCTTCAAAGTCTTTCATTGCCCCTTTTATATCTCCCATTTTCAGACGTACAATGCCAAGGTCGTTATAAGCTTGATGATATTGGGAGTTGAGATGTATGGCAGTCTGAAAATCAGCGACCGCTCCGGGAAAATTTCCCAGACTTCGCTTAGTGTTACCTCGATGATAAAAAGCTTCTGCATTTTTGGGTTGAAGTTGTATTGCACGGTTTAAGTCTTCTAGAGCACCGCGATGCTCTCCAAGATCGAAACGAACTATACCTCGTTTGATATAAGCATCCACATAGTTAGGATTAATTTGTATAACCTGGTTAAAATCTTCTAGGGAACCATTGTTATCTCGCATCACACGACGGACTATAGCTCGGTTGTAAATGGCTTCAGGATGTTTAGGATTAAGTTTAATTGCTTCGTTGAAGTCGGCGATCGCTCCTTTTATATCTTTCATGTCAAACTTAACAGCACCTCGTTGGGTATAAGCATCTACAACTTGAGGATTGAGTTTTAATAATGTGGTGAAGTCATCAATTGCACCTTGCCTATCTCCCAGGGAACGACGGGCAATACCTCGATTATAGTAAGCTTCTATTTTTGTGGGATTAAATTTTATTGCTCGATCATAATCTGCGATGGCTCCTTGTGGGTCTCCTGCTTTAAAATGAACTACTCCTAAGTTATGGTAAATTTGAGAGTCTTGAGGATTAAATTTCAGAGCTTGAGAAAAAAGATTTATGGCTTGATTTAATTTGCCTAATTCTGCATAAGTTGCCCCTAAATTATGATAATTTTGGAGGTCTTTTGGTTCAAGTTTTAATGCTTTGTGAAAATTTGCTATTGCTGCCTTTAAGTTTCCCAATTGAGCCATTGCAATACCTTTGTTTTTGTAAAATTGATGATTATTTGGGTCTAGTATTATTGCTCGGTTATAGTTTTCTATAGCGCCAGTATTATCTCTTTTTTGTAGTTTAATTAGTCCTTGTTTATGTAGTTCGTTTACTCCTCGAAGGCGGCATTTTTTTGCTTTTTCTTCCATTCCTGCTATTTGATATTGAGTAATAGCTTTTTCCCATTGTTTTTTGTTTTCAAATTCTTTGGCTCTACACAATGCTGCTTTCTGAGGTATTTTGGCTAAGTCATATTCATAAGCAGCTTTAAGCCATTGTTTTTTCTCTTCAAATTCAATAGCTTGATATTCTGCTTTTTTTTCGGGAATATTCATCTTGCAGCGTTTAGAATTAGCAAAATTTTCGAGTTCTTCCCATTTTTTTGCTGCTGCTAACCATTTTAAGTTTACTTCCAAGTTGTAAGCTTCACAAATTTTTTGCCTCTGGTTTTCTCCAATTTTCACCCAACATTTTGCTGCTTCTTGCCATTTTTTTAATTTCTCAAATAGTAGTGCTGCTTCTTGCCATTCTCTTAACTCAACAAAAATTTTTGCTGCTTCATCATAAGCTTGTTTTTGAATTAATAATTTGGCTTGAGCTTGTTTTTCTAAAGTTAGATCGCCGGATTTAGTAAAGCATTCTTTTGCTTGTTGATAGAATCCTGCTTTTAAATAATATTCCCCTTGTTTATGCCATGTTTCTGAACTAGGATTTACGCGGTCGCTTCTTACTAATTCGGGAATTATTGACTGAAATAAACCTTGAAATTCTGGTTCTTGCCAGAGGGCACTAAGCTGTGATTCCCAAATATTTAATATTCTACTAGCGCGGGTAATTGCTACATAAAGTAAGTTTAATTCTAGTTGAAATGCTGGTTTTTCTTTTTCTTTTAGTAACCCACCTCGTATAACTTTACCCCAAAGTTTTTTTGTAGGCTGAAAAAATTCTACGAGAAAAACTGTATCAAATTCTAATCCTTTTATTTCTTCAATTGTAAAAACAAAACTAGAATTTAGTTCGGCTCTAATTTTTTCTTTATCTGATTCTTGTCTGACTAAAATAGCATCACCAGGATATAAAGATGTTTCTTTTAATGTTTTTATTAATGTTTGATAATCTGCTGAAATCGTCCTAGCTAATTGACCCTTACTACTGTTTGTAATAGAATAACTTCCTGTAGGTTCTGCTAAGTATCGAGAACGTAATTTTAGTAGTTGATTCGCTAAATTTACTAAGCTTCCTACACTACGAAAATTAAACTTTAAAGTTTGTCTATCTACTTTTCTGTGAGGATAAAATTTATGTTTTAGTTTTTCCCATTGAAAACCACTAGGACTAATCATCTGATAAGAGTCTCCAGCAAAAAATAAATTTCCATTGGGATTAACTAACTTAAATAATAACTCTAATTGTATTTCTGTTAAATCTTGTACCTCATCACAAACAATCAGATCGTATTTTTCACTATAATTATTTTCAATTAATTTCAACACTTGTCTGACTAAATCTATTTCATCATATAATTTTTCTTTTTGAAGTTTTTTTTGATACCATGTTGCAATTTTATAGATTTCTCTACGATGTCTTTCCTCCAGACAAGTCATACTATTTTTACTGATTTCTTCGTAAGCTTTTTCAGACAAAAGATATTCTGTTATAGATAGTTGTTTTCCTTTAATAGCACTTCTAATTTCTTCCCACACTAAAGACGTTGGATATTGTTTTTTTCGAGGATGTGCCTTGTACATTCCCGAGAAAACTTGATAGTTTACTTCATTTTGATAATGATATTCTTGATGATAACTACTCATAATTTCCAAACATAGTTCCTGAAGATTTTTAAACTCAAAAATTATTTGACTTATTTGATTATTTTCTGCTTTTTCTAATTCACTATCTGCGACTATTTTATAAAATTGTTCTTCTGCATTATTAACCAGCAAATGATTATAGGCTATATATAAACGTTTCCCTGAATTGTTATACTCTCTTTTTTGCAGCATTCTATATAATGCCACTGTGGTTTTGCCTGTACCAGCACTACCATTTAATAAAAGATTTCCTGAAAGTCTAGCAAGTTCATATTCTTCTGCTGTCAACTTTAAAGGTAAATCTGTATTTTGCTCAATAATTGCTTTTTGCCATTCCGTTTCTGACTCTAATACTCGCCACTGAATATTTCCTAGCAATTCATCATCTGTCAAATCTGAATTAAGTTCTAACTCTAGAGCTTCTACTATGTCAATCTTTGTTTTTTCTGCTGCTGAATATTGATTATTTCCATCTGCGTAATTATCTAAATTTTTAAAGTCGCTAGTTTCTAAAACCACTTCTATTTCTTCTGTTTCTAACCATTCTGAATCAGGACTTTTATTTCTCGCTTTAGCACGTCGTGATACATCATCATGGTCTACACAAATATCTTGAATTACCAGATAAACTTGCATTTTTCCTGTTTCTGGTTGCGATGACTTATTGTAGGTAAAAATTAAGCGACTAGCACTGTTAATTCTAGCTTCCCATACTCTTTTATTGATTCCCTTCAGCTTTTTAACCCGCAATCCACCATCAAATTTTTGCTGCTTCAGTTTTTTAATACATTCCCATACTTTTTTTTGTAAATTACTTTCCACATCTTTTCGGAGAAATTCAACTATATCAGGATGTAAAACAGCAGGCAGTAACATACATTGACTTTATTACTCTTTGATTTTTATAGTAATAAATAGTTTAACACAGTACTATTTTTCATGTAATCTACGAAAGTAGAAGAAGGAAGAAGCAAAAAGGAAGAAGGAAGAAGGAAGAAGCAAAAAGTGGATTGGGACTCAAACCCCAACCAATTGTTAACACCCTCAGACGGTGGGGTATTAAACCCAAAATCAAAAGATCAATTACTATCTCTATTTGTTCATTTTCTACTGAGCGGAGAAGAGTAAAATTCTAATCTTATAGCGATCGACTCAATAGACCTCTTTGGAAAAAAGGGAGTAGGGAGTAGAGAGTAGGGAGTAGGGGGAAAGAATTGATAATTTATCATTTTCTTTGTGGGTTTAATACCCCACCGTCTACACGGTGTTCAAAATTACTTGGGGTTAGAATCCCCATGTAATTTTCCTCCTGTCTCCTGTCTCCTGTCTCCTGTCTCCTTCTTCAAACGGGATAATTGATTTGATTTTTTATTATTGGAGATGTTTAATAATCTCACAAATAATTGAACAATAAACAAAAAAAATAATCTGAAGTTCTTATCAGCTCAAGTTTTCAGACAATAAGTATTACTCAATAAATATTAGTTTTGACGATCGGATAAATGTATTAAATAGTACAGTAATATATATTTTTCTATGTTAAAGGCTGAAGAATTAAGAAAATGGTAAATAGCTAATTAGTCAAAGTGTTGGAATTCAATGAGCAAAGATAAGAAATTCAACTCAAAAATATCTTTAACTGGCAATGTTAAAATTATCAACTATAGCAATCCTAAATAAGTTGCGGGTAATCAAAAAGTAGATAAAAAAACTGAAACTCCCATCTGTTCCCTGTTCCCTAAAAGCGGTAAGATTTTTATACACAAATAAAATAGAATTGCTATAGCTAAACTCAAATTCTTAAAAAGTATGACCTTTATTCTCACCAACGATGATGGAATTAATGCTCCTGGCATTAAAGCACTTTGGGAAGCTGTCAATAATGTCAATTTACCTTTAGCATCTTCTAAAAAAAGTATAATTGTCGCTCCTCAAGAACAATTATCTGGCTGTGGACATCAAGTTACGACTCAAGAACCAATTAATATCCAAACTCTGTCTGAGGTTGAGTATGCGATCGCCGGTACACCAGCAGATTGTACTAGAATTGCCCTAACACACATCGACAATAATGTCAAATGGGTACTTTCAGGTATTAACTCAGGGGGTAACATGGGTGTAGATGTCTACATATCTGGTACAGTAGCAGCAGTAAGGGAAGCAGCATTTCACAGAATTCCAGGAATCGCCCTTTCTCAATATCGTCAAGGAAAAAAACCTGTGAATTGGGAAAGAGTAACTCGTTTAGCAGAAATAGTATTAGCAGATTTACTCAACCGCCCCCTTGAACCAGGAGCTTTTTGGAATGTAAACTTTCCTTATTTAGAACCCGAAGCACCAGATCCAAAAATGGTATTTTGCACACCATCAACCCAACCATTACCAGTAGCTTATCAAATGGAAGGAGAAGATTTTTATTATACCGGAAAATATGGAGAACGCGACCGCACTCCTGGTACGGATGTAGATGTTTGCTTTGCTGGTAATATTGCGATTACCAAGATTCAACTTTAATCAACTATTAAGCATTTATATTATGTCCGGTTGAATAGTTATAAATAACTAGAGAGAAGTCAGAAGTCAGTCCTCAGGAGTCAGTAGGGAAAAAGAAGGAAGGAGAAGAAATGAAGGGTAAATAAGAAAGAAGAAGAGGAGAAAATTTTTTCATCACTAATTATCCGGATATAATATTTATGGCTTGCTGATTAATTCTCAAAGGATTGATAGATAAAGGTAAGTGCCTTTTTAGAACAAAAAAAAGTGCAACAATATTTAAGCTGGAGCGACCAAAAAGTTAGCATTTTGAGCAGACAAGGGTAGAAAAATTCAAGGACAAAATATTCGACCACATCCTTTGTAATTTCCGTTTCTCCTGTCTCCTGTCTCCTGTCTCCTGACTCCTACCCTAACCCATAAGACTTCCATAAGCAAACCCTAGTTAGACTATATCTCCCAATTTTTGGAATAGGGAACAGTGGTGCGACCCAAGGGAGTAGGGGAGTAGGGGAGTAGGGGAGATGGAAGCATTTTTCTACCTTTTTGCGATTCTATTTTTGAATCTCCTGACTTCACCAGGACTTAGTTCTGACCGAAAAATCAGGAGGAAATGGAAACCACCAAAAAGAATTTAAGGCGTTGGTAAATTAGGGTATGATATCAGTCTTAATTACTTAGGAGTCAACCCACCCGCGCGCCCCTCCCAAGAGGGGGAAGACCGATTCAGGAGGGAAGAAAGAAAAAGAAATAAGGAATAGAAGGAGAAAGTTTTTTGTTTGCACTCTTATCCGAACAATATATCATACCTCTTTTCACCAACACCGAATTTAATTTTGACTTTGCACAGACCTGATATCAGAAGGAGGAATTTGCTCAATATTAATCAAAGACTTAATGACCGACTTAACAATAGGAGCTGCCACCTTTCCCCCACTACCCTTAATAGGTTCATCAATAACCGCCAAAACCACATAACGGGGAGACTCCATTGGTAAAATACCAACAAAACTCGTAATCTTAGCCTT
This sequence comes from Okeania hirsuta, assembly GCF_003838195.1. Classification (GTDB taxonomy): domain Bacteria; phylum Cyanobacteriota; class Cyanobacteriia; order Cyanobacteriales; family Microcoleaceae; genus Okeania; species Okeania hirsuta. The sequence continues at coordinate 16,611 of NZ_RCBY01000059.1, read as the reverse complement.
CTTAGAATAACCCCCAGTCTCAGAAGCTTTTTGAGCCGTACCAGTTTTACCCGCAATTCGATATCCACGAATTTTGGCTCTTTTACCAGTACCACTTTCAACCACCCTTTCCATCATTGCCAATACTTTTGTCGTAGTTTTAGAAGAAAACACCTGTCTAGGACTTGGCAAAGACAACTGCCAATATGGTTGTCCTTTACTATCAAACAAACCACGCATCACATGAGGCGTCACTAACTTACCCCCATTTGCTAAAGCTGCATTAAGCTGTGCTAGTTGTAGAGGAGTAAGAGAAAATCCCTGGCCAAAAGCAGTAGTAGCAGCTTCCACTGGCACCATTAAAAACTGGTTGCGGCCCTTTAAAATACTCGGTGCTTCAAAGGGAAGGTCTGTACCAGTAGTATCTCCTAATCCCAAGCGTTTAAGGCCATCATAGAAAACAGCTCGGGGCATTTGTTCCACAATTTTCACCATACCTACATTACTGGAGTGTTGAATAATCTCAGTCACAGTGCGTGCCCCACCGCTACCATCAGAGTTAAATATAGGCCAATTTCCGATGACTATTCTACCTGTATCGTAAAATACACTATCTCCCTCAATTGCTCCTACTTCTAAAGCTAAGGCCACATTTACTGGTTTAAAAGTAGAACCTGGCTCATAAACATCTGTTACAGCCCAATTTTTGAATAGTGTTACGTCATAGTTATAGTATTGATTGGGGTCATAAGAAGGTTCTGATACTAGAGAGAGTATAGAACCATCATTAGCGTCCATCACTATGACAGTACCTCGTTTGGCCTCATACTCTTCTAATTGTTCTTTTAGGATAGTTCGTGTTACTCGTTGCAAGCGAGAGTCAATAGTTAGATGCAAAGAAAGGTCATCTAACTGTAGAAAACCTGTAGTTAGTTTGTCTGGAACAAGAACACCTTTGATTAAGCGCCGAAATTGGATTTTTGGTACAGAGCGCTCTAAGAGATTTTGTTGGCTATATTCAATCCCAGCTTGACCTATACTTTCTCCATCTACATATCCTACTACTTCAGCAGCTAGTTCTTTTTGAGGATAAACACGTTGTGGATGTTGAATTAATTCTAAGCCATCAACAAATAAATTAGTAATTTTATCTGTAGTTTCTTGAGGTATGAAGTCGGCAACTTTTATACCTGTCTCTCTTTCATTGAACATTTGGAGTAGGTCATTTGAAGTTAGGGTTTTCTCCAAATTTGCTCCTTCTAAAATAGTTGATAATTGATAAGCAACTTCTTGTTTTGAACGATTAAAAATTTTGGGGTGAGCATAGAGGGTATAGGCTATTTTATCAATTGCTAAAGTATTGCCATTTCTATCAACTATTGGGCGTCTGGGAACGAAAGGAATTGATTCTTTAGTTTGCTGGTGTTTTGCTTGTTCTTGTAATGCTTTACCTCGCAACACTTGTAAATAGAATAGGTTAATTATTAATCCTAATAAGCCAAGTATTAAAAGTACCCAGACCTGGTAAAGTCTAGATTTTTGACATTTTTCTGGTTTTTGGCGAGAGGGCATTGATAATAATTTTTGATGAGTATTTTTGACAGAATATGTTTCACTTTGAGACTTTTGATTTTTGAGTTTAGAACTAGATTGTTCTGTTTGTTTGTTTTTGAAATACTTACGACGAAGTTGAGTATTTGAAGTATAGTTATAACCAGACATTTGAGTTATTTATTAATAATAATTAATCAGGAAAGAAGAAGCATTAATTTGTGGTTAAATCTCTAATTTAATGTAAGCAACTTTAAGAAGTGGGAGATTTAAACCCTTGCCTTCTTTAATTTTCTTCCTTTGAGTTAAATATTAACTAATTTAGTTGTTTGCTTGTTTGTGAAGCCATCAATGGTCAAAAAAATCTACAGATAGAGCGAAGAAGACTTATCCGTGGAGAAGACAAATGCTTTCAGTCTTCCAAGAATATTGATTAATTAATGGGGTAAAAGTATGGGTTCCACGAAACTTTTGATTTTCAAGTAATATTATGTCCGGTAATACCAATTATTAATACTAATGATCTGTTTAATTAGACTCTCAAACAAATGTCTATCACTAATACTAATACTCCGAAATGATGGATGATGTACTCCTACTTAGGAATAGAGTTATTCTGTATTTTCCAGAGTGCTCTGTATTCAACGGCCATGATACAAGGAAGCATTTATCAGTAAGCAAAGTATTGTTTGATTAAGTGCTTGAAGAAGTAGTAAGTAGTTGATAGTTGGTAGAGCTGAGAATGGGGTCAATGGTAATTCTCACCTCATCAACCCTATTGAAACTGCAGGTGATGGTGGGTTATTAAACCAATAAGGGAAAAGATCGAGCTTAGGTTTAAATCCTCACTGTCTACACAGCTCATAGTTTCAGGCAAGATTCAAATCCCCAAAAAGCATTCCGTAAGAAATGCTATTTAATATCCCACTGGTGTTTTGAGCAGATATTTATGACCAGAAGTAGATTCTAGATAAGGTTTAGGAGCATTAGGAGCAGGACGTGGAGGTGCTGGGTCTAAAAATATCCGCTTTACAGAATTTTGTGAAACTAAACCATTATCAGAATTTGAAGCTTGTTCAGCTATTTGATTTTTCAATAACTCATTAGCCACACTTATCTGTTGTTCTTTTTGTCTAAGTTTTTGTAATTGTTGATATTCTGTCGTCCATTTCGACTGACCATAAATTGTCCAGCCATAAATTGCTACACTGGTACTTGCTAATAATACTGTGACCATGGATGAAGTTAGTTGTGTCGCCATCAAAGATTTTAACCAGAGTGGTTTGGACTTAGGTAAGGATATGACTTGAGCCAAATTCTGTTCTTGAATTATTTGTGAGTCCCTACTATTTTCTGAAGCATAGCTACTATGAGATAAATTTTCTTCATACGTTAGTTTTTGTCGGCGAGCTGATTTTTTTGAGACGACAGACAAATTTGTTTTTGGGGACTTATTGTTTGGGGCCAAAAATGTACTTCTAACTGCAACCATATAATTTACCTATACTGACATCTAATTTATAAGCATACAAAATATAACAGTATCTAATTTTGAGTATATGTTTTAATTTCCCATTCAAATTTTAATTTGAATTTTTATATCTATCAGCTTCTAAGTTATTTGATTGATAGTTTTAGTTGTATTTCCTACATTGACAATTGTTGTAAAAAATTACCTATTATATCAGATTACTTTAATTATATATGAAAAACTTTGAAGCTAAAACTTTTAAATAGCAATGTTAATATACCAGTTTAGTTCTTATTTAATCGATCGTAATTTATTTTGAATAGCTATACAACATTTAGTAGTACAAATTAATATTAATCTTAGTTAATATTTTCCCAATTGTAATTAAACTGCAAAGTATCTATGCTGATTTAGATACGATTTCCCATCAAGTTTAATTACAATTGGGAAAATATTAATCTTAGTTAATATTTTCCCAATTGTAATTAAACTGCAAAGTATCTATGCTGATTTAGATACGATTTCCCATCAAGTTTAATTTTTTAATAGTCGATCGCATTTGTCATAAAATCCATTTAAATGTCCCAATAGTCACCGATTAAATAGACAAAAATTTAATTTAAAGGAAGAATAGATAAATAAAGACAAAACACATAGAGGTATATAGAAAATAGAATTATATAAGCTTCTTTTAGGGATAATTTTCTCTTTAATGTCGAGAGAATATCTGCACCATAAGGTACATTTTCCTGACACAAAGCTGACGCTTTTTCCTACAGAATGCTGCCTCTTAGATCAAATCTTACGCATTTTTGCTACACCTTATTGAGAACAGGGAGTAGCAGTGCGACCCCGCGACGACGACAGTCGCAAGTAGTCCAAACCCGACGTTCCCCTTCCGGGACCATAGGGAACAGTCTCCTCACCATGGGAATACCGACCAAGAGAGGGAAAGTGCACCAAGATAGGGAGTAAGTGAATAACGAATTTGTATTCATAATTTGTATACTTAACATTAATTGTGTAAAACAAAAAATCCTTTTATAACTATTGAGCGTGTCAGAAGCACTTGTCATGGTAAAAAGGTGAAAGTTGAATTATTGTTTAACCCTTAGACATTAGCTGTGTATGCCCAATATTTGGAGAATCTGTGCTAATCAAGCATCGACTAGCATATCTTTTCCCATTCTGGAGCCTTCCTAATTAATTGTTAACAAAATTATATTGACAAACATGACGATTTCTGCAGACCAAGTTAACCAAATAGTTTGGAACCATCACCATGACCCTTTTCAAGTCCTTGGTGTCCATCAGATAGAACAAGATGGCAAAACTGTGACAGTAATCCGAGCCTACCAACCAAGTGCTGAAGCTGTCTCGGTCATTTCACCGGTAGATCGGAAAGAATACCCAATGCAGTCAGTCCATAATCCACATTTCTTTGAATGTGTAATAGACGTTCCAGAACTGGCCAACTATCAACTCAAAATCAAAGAAGGAGAACACGAACGAGTCATCAACGACCCCTACGCCTTTCGTTCTCCAAAACTCACAGACTTTGACCTTCAACTATTTGGAGAAGGAAATCATCATCGTATCTACGAAAAATTAGGGGCACATCTCACAGAAATTAACGGAGTCAAAGGAGTCTATTTTGCTGTTTGGGCACCCAATGCTCGTAACGTTTCAATTTTAGGAAACTTCAACTATTGGGATGGTCGTAAACATCAAATGCGGAAAGGCCACACAGGTATCTGGGAATTATTCATTCCTGATATTGGCCCTGGAGAACATTATAAATATGAGGTTAAAAACTGGGAAGGACACATCTATGAAAAAAGTGACCCTTATGGATATCAACAGGAAGTAAGGCCCAAAACAGCTTCTATTGTTGTTGACCTAGACTCATATACTTGGAATGACCAAGAATGGATGGAAAAACGTCGCCACACTGACCCCCTCACCAAGCCTATTTCTGTCTATGAATGCCACCTGGGTTCTTGGATTCATGCCTCTGCTGCTGAACCTGCTAAACTGCCTGATGGGAAAACTGAGGCTGTAGTTCAAGTCTCGGAACTCAGACCTGATGCTCGTTTTCTTACCTACCGAGAATTAGCAGATCGTTTGGTTGCCTACGTCAAGGATTTAGGTTACACCCACATTGAAATGTTACCTGTTGCAGAACATCCTTTTGATGGTTCTTGGGGTTATCAGGTTACAGGATTTTTTGCCCCTACATCTCGCTACGGTAATGCTGAAGATTTCATGTACTTTGTGGACAAATGCCATGAAAATGGTATTGGCGTAATTGTAGACTGGGTACCGGGACATTTTCCAAAAGATGGACATGGTTTAGCGTTCTTTGATGGTACTCATCTCTATGAACATCCAGACCCCCGCAAAGGTGAACATAAGCAATGGGGTACTTTAGTATTTGACTATGGTCGTAATGAAGTCCGTAACTTTTTAGTTTCAAATGCCCTTTTCTGGTTTGAAAAGTATCATATTGATGGTTTTAGGGTAGATGCGGTTGCTTCTATGGTCTATCTCAACTATTTGAGACCCGACGGTGAATGGGTTGCGAATCAATATGGAGGCGTAGAATATATCGAAGCTGCTGATTTCCTCCGTCAGGTTAATCATTTGATTTTTGGTTACTATCCTGGTACTCTCTGCATTGCAGAAGAATCTACTGCCTGGCCAATGGTAACTTGGCCTACTTATGTTGGTGGTTTGGGCTTCAACCTCAAGTGGAACATGGGTTGGATGCACGATATGCTGGACTATTTTGAAATGGACCCTTGGTTCCGACAGTTCCACCAGAATAATGTTACTTTCAGTATTTGGTATCACCACAGTGAGAACTATATGTTAGCTCTGTCTCACGATGAGGTGGTACATTGCAAGAGTAATATGTTGGGTAAAATGCCAGGGGATGATTGGCAGAAGTTTGCTAATGTCCGGGCGTTGTTTGCATATATGTTTACTCACCCTGGTAAGAAAACTATGTTTATGGGGATGGAGTTTCCTCAGTGGGGTGAATGGGATGTTTGGGGCGATTTAGAATGGCATTTGCTCCAATTTGATGCTCACCAAGGAATGAAGCGATTTTTCCGGGATGTGAATCAGCTCTATCGTTCTGAACCTGCTTTGTATGAACAAGATTGTACTGAGGAAGGTTTCCAGTGGATAGATTGTAGTGATAATAATCATAGTGTGGTGTCGTTTATTCGTCGCGCTAAAGATGGGAAAGAGTTTGTGGTAGCGGTTTGTAATTTTACTCCTCAACCCCATAGTCATTATCGTATCGGTGTACCTGAACCAGGATTCTATACTGAAATATTTAATAGTGACGCTGGTAATTATGGTGGTAGTAACATGGGTAATTTAGGTGGTAAGTGGACTGATGAGTGGTACTTCCATAACCACCCACAGTCATTGGACTTATGTCTGCCTCCTTTGGGTGTTTTAGTCTTGAAGTTAGACCGGGAGAAAACGTTAGCAGTGATGGACCAGTCTCAGGAGACAGAAACTGAAACTGAAACTGTTTCTGAAAGTTAAATGACTGAGAGCTATTACTGAAGCTGAAACTATTTCTGAAGGTTAAATGACTGAGAGCTATTAAAGCAAAATTGAAAAGATGGCATTGCATAAATGCGGGATGATTTTAATAGTTTTGTAGTCTTGTAATCTTGTAGTCTTGTAATCTTGTGGAATGGGCATCTTGCCCGTTCCTCTCCCCTAACTGAAAATAATATAACAGAGGAGAATATGCTTGGTTTATCACCAGTATTTAAGTGTGAAAATTCTCATCCCAGAGGTGATATTGTTTTTGTTCATGGTTTGGCTGGCCACCCCTGGGGTACATGGCATCCTCAAAGCAAAAGAGATAATCAAGATTTGGACTTTTGGCCGTTTTGGTTGGGGGAGGAATTACAAGCAAATGTCTGGACTTTTGGATATGATACGCCTCGCTTTGGATATGTTGGTCAGGGAATGCCCCGTTTTGACCTAGCAAGTAATTTACTGGAATATCTTGACGTTAATGATATAGGCGATCGCCCCCTGATATTTGTGACTCACAGTATGGGTGGGTTGGTTGTTAAAGATTTAATTCGTACAGCTCAAAATTTTGATGCTAAAAAAGCTATTATCAAACAGACTCAAGGGATTGTATTTTTATCCACTCCCCATCAAGGCTCAAACTTGGCTAATTTAATTGATAATATTAATCTTTTAACGAGAGCGACGGTGAATGTTCAGGAATTAAAAGCGCATTCGCCTCAGTTACGGCAACTTAACGAATGGTATCGACAAAATGTTGATAATTTGGAAATTAAAACTCATGTCCTCTATGAAACTCAACCCATGAGTGGGGTTTTGGTTGTGGATGAGGATAGTGCTAACCCAGGAATTAAGGATGTTAAACCTATTGCTATTCCAGCAGACCACAATTCTATTGCTAAACCTGGAAAAAATGATTTGGTTTATCTTTCCGTAAAAAAGTTTGTGGAAAAATATTTGGTGCCTCCACTGATACGAGAAAAGTTAGAATCAATGTATTCCAGGCGCCACCCCTCCCCAGATACTATGTAGATCGCCCGGAATACAGCGACAATTTAAAGGCTAACCTACTGACAAATTCACCGGATACCCAAGCTATTGTGGTGACTGCTATCCACGGTTTGGGTGCTGTGGGTAAATCTACTTTGGCAACGGCTTTAGCTTATGATGAGGAGGTACAATCTCGTTTTGCTGATGGTATTCTCTGGGTAACTTTGGGTCAAGAGCCTAATATTTTGCCCATGCTGAGTGTTTGGGTGCAGGCGTTGGGTGACTATAATTTCAAACCTACAAGTGTGGAGGCGACTGCTAATCATTTGCGGACTTTACTTTTTGACAAAGCTGTGCTATTAGTGGTGGATGATGCTTGGAGTCCAGACCATGCCCAAATATTTAATTTGGGAGGTCCGCGCTGTCAGGTTTTGGTGACTACTAGGGAAAAAGCGATCGCTGATGTTTTAGATGCTGAAATTTACAATCTGGATGTGATGACTTTATCCCAGTCAATGCAACTTCTCAGTCAAAGGTTAGGGCGTGAAATTAGGGGAGAGGAAGCAAAACAGGCGGAGGCTTTGGTTAAGGAACTGGGATATTTGCCTTTAGCTTTGGAGTTGGCAGCGGCTCAAGTTGCAGATGGTATGTCTTGGGGAGAGCTGTTAGTTGATATTCAAGGGGAAATTGCTCGGTTAAAAACGTTGGATATACTAGGTCCAGAGGATGTTGTTGATGAGGCTAGTTTAAAAAAGTTGAGTTTGACTGCTTCCTTGAATTTGAGTATCAAGCAACTGAAACACAAAAGGCGGGAAGATTTTATTTGGTTGGGAATATTGCCGGATGATGTGAATATTACTCCAGGGATGGCGGCTGTCCTCTGGGGTATGAATGATGAGAGGGATGCGAGGGATAAGTTGAAGGATTTGCGGAGGAAGGCGTTGTTGTTGGATGGTGTGGCTTTGGCAGATGGTAAGCCTACTTATCGTTTACATGATTTGTTTCACGATCTGGCTCGGAATTTGTTGACTGCACCATTACATCCAACAGAAGAAGGTGATTTGCCGGGGTTGGGTATTCGTCTAGCTAAGGCTCACAAAATATTTTTGAAGAAATATAGGAAGTTAACGGATAATCATCTTTGGCATACTTTACCTAATGATGGTTATATTCATCAGCATCTAGTCTGGCATTTGGAAAAGGCAGGGAAGATAGAGGAGATTCATGGGTTATTGGCAGAGGAGTCGCAAAGTGGGGCTAATGGTTGGTATGAAACGTGCGAACGTTTAGGGCAAATGGGGATTTTTATTACTGATGTGGCTCGTGCTTGGGAGTTAGCGGAGATTGACTGGGATGAAGGTAGGTTGCCTCAAGTTGTTGGTTGGCAGTGTCGTTATGCTTTGATAACTGCTTCTATTAATAGTCTGGCAGCAAATTTACCAGGAAATTTGTTGGTGGCTTTGGTTAAACATAATTTCTGGACTCCAGAGCAAGGGTTAGCCTACGTATTACAAAAGCCTGAGCCAAGGGATAAAGGAGACTCTATCAAAAAATTAGTTGATTATTTGCCAGACAACTTAAAAAAACTAGCTCTTTCAGAAGCTCTGGCTACAACTCGACAGATTCAGAATGAGGTATATCGCGCCGAAGTTCTCTGTTCTTTAGTTGATAAATTACCGGAATTATTACCAGAAGCACTGGCTGCTGCTCAACAGATTCAGTCTGAGGGATATCGCGCCGAAGTTCTCAGTGCTTTAGCTGATAAATTACCGGAATTATTACCAGAGGCATTGGCTGCTGCTCAACAGATTCAGTCTGAGAGATATCGCGCCAGAGTTCTCAGTGCTTTAGCTGATAAATTGACACCAGAATTATTACCAGAAGCACTGGCTGCTGCTCAACAGATTCAGTCTGGATATCGCGCTGAAGTTCTCAGTGCTTTGGCTGATAAATTACCAGAAATATTACCAGAAGCACTGGCTACTGCTCGACAGATTTCAGATGAGATACCCCGCGCCGAAGTTCTTAGTGCTTTAGCTGATAAATTACCAGAAATATTACCAGAAGCACTGGCTGCAACTCGACAGATTTCAGATGAAATATCTCGCGCCGGAGTTCTCAATGCTTTGGCTGATAAATTGACACCAGAATTATTACCAGAAGCACTGGATATAACTCGACAGATTCGGGATGATAGATTTCACGTCTCAGCTCTCAGATCTTTGGCTAATAAATTGACACCAGAATTATTACCAGAAGCACTGGATATAACTCGAAAGATTGAGTATGAGGGAGATCGCGCCCAAGTTTTCAGAGCTTTGGTTGATAAATTTCCCGAATTATTACGAGAAGCTCTTGCTACTGCTCGACAGATTCGGGATAAGATATATCGCGCCGAAGTTCTCAGTGCTTTGGCTGATAAATTCCCAGAAATATTACCAGAAATATTACCAGAAGCTCTGGCTGTGGCTCGAAAGATTGAGTATGAGAAATATCGTGCCGAAGTTCTCAGTGCTTTGTCTGATAAATTCCCAGAAATATTACCAGAAGCTCTGGCTGTGGCTCGAAAGATTGAGTATGAGAAATATCGTGTCAAAGTTATCGGTGTTTTGGCTGATAAATTGACACCAGAAATATTACCAGAAGCTCTGGCTGTGGCTCGAAAGATTGAGTATGAGAGATATCGCGCCGAAGTTCTCAGTGCTTTGGCTGATAAATTCCCAGAAATATTACCAGAAGCTCTCACTGCTGCTCAACAGATTCCGAATGAGGTACATCGTGCCGAAGTTCTCAGTGCTTTGGCTGATAAATTCCCAGAAATATTACCAGAAGCTCTCACTGCTGCTCAACAGATTCCGAATGAGGTACATCGTGCCGAAGTTCTCAGTGCTTTGGCTGATAAATTCCCAGAAATATTACCAGAAGCTCTGGCTGCGGCTCGACAGATTCAGTCTGAGGTACATCGTGCCAAATTTATCGGTGTTTTGGCTGGTAAATTCCCAGAAATATTACCAGAAGCTCTAACTGTGGCTCAACAGATTCAGGACGAGAAATGTCGCACCCAACTTCTCAGTGCTTTGGCTGATAAGTTGACGCCCGAATTATTACCAGAAGCTATGACTGCAGCTCAACAGATTCAGTCTGAGAAATATCGCGCCGAAGTTCTCAGTTCTTTAGCTGGTAAATTACCAGAATTATTACCAGAAATACTGGCTACTGCTAGAAAACTTCAGTCTGAGTATGATCGCGCCCCACTTCTCGTAGCTTTAGCTGGTAAATTGACGCCCGAATTATTACCAGAAGCACTCGCTGCTGCTCGACAAATTCACTTTGAGATATCTCGCGCCGAAGTTTTCAGAGCTTTGGCTGATAAATTTCCCGAATTATTACCAGAAGCACTCGCTGCCGTTCGACAAATTCAGTCTGAGGGATATCGCGCCCCAATGCTCAGTGCTTTAGGTGATAAATTCCCAGAAATATTGCCAGAAGCACTGGCTACTGCTCGACAGATTCAGGATGAGTACCATCGCCCCAAAGTTCTCAGTGCTTTGGCTAATAAACTCTCATAAATGCAAAAAACTCAACTTTATACCCTCTGGCAAAATACCCTTCACACCCTATCCCTTCGCACTCGCCCCGACTTACTCTCAGACATAACAGCATTAACTACCGTCATCTTTTCTTTAGGAGGTGAAGAAGCAATAAAAAATATAGTCATTGCTATTCAAGACGTTTCTCGGTGGTGGCGGTGATTTCAGTTATCAGTTATCAGTTATCAGCTATTAGTTTCTCCAACTAAAGCTAGAGAATTAAAATACTAAAGTTGATTATTTTATGTCATAATCATTTCTAGATTAATATTTGAACAAAAAATAAATTATACCTATGTATCAACTAACTATTAATATACCAGAATAAACAGCCTTAGCTTTAAAATTAACCCCTGAAAAACTTAGTCAAGAAATGAAACTAATTTCTGCGATTAAACTTTATGAATTAGGTCGTCTTTCTTCCGGTGCTGCTGCAAATTTAGCAGGTATTCCCAAAGTCTTATTTTTGACAAAATTAGCTGATTATGGTGTAGATACTTTTCAACTTACTGAAGGTGAATTAGCAGAGGAACTAAAACGTGCCTAATTCAGTTATCAGTTATCAGTTATCAGTTATCAGTTGTTAGTTGTCAGAAGGGAAAAGAGTTAGGTTGAATGGTTATAATTACCCTCGTAGTTAGGCTTTAGTCCACCAATTACCTTTGTTCATAACCTATCACTTTCTTAAAATGTTTGTTAACAGAATAGTATCGGTTTATTTGCGCTTATTTTTTCTAGGTTTTGCTGTTTGGATGCTAGCCTTCTATTTTTTGATTTCAAATCCTAATGTAGAGGTTAATGCCCAAGATTTACCTACTCTAAAAACTCACCTCTTACCACCAACTTTGGCACAATGGAAAGACACCAGTAATAGCGGTGATTATTTCGATCGCATTGAAGTTCAGGATGTAGGTTATTTAATTTGGTCGCAGTTTCCTATTAAAGTTTATGTCGAATCTTCTCAAAACAGTAAGAAATCAGAAAATAACCTATTTTCTAGCTCAGTTAAATCAACTCCTGACTCCTTGCAAAACATATCTCGCTCTCGTCAATGGGCTAATATTGTAATAGATGCTATCTGGGAATGGAATACTTATTTACCCTTGCAAATAGTAGATAACCCAGAAATTGCCGATATCAAAATTTTTAACAAACGACCTCCTTTAACCCCCGGAAATTTAAGAGCGCGTTCTGCGGAGACTCGCTATCAGCTACATGAAGATGAGAACGGAACTTTATCTCAGAGTTTTGTAATTTGGTTGAGTCCGATGCAAGTAGGTAAATATCTTCCTGCTGCTGTTCGTCACGAGTTTGGTCATGCTTTGGGGATTTGGGGTCATAGTTCTGAGAAAACTGATGTTATGTATTATTCTCAGGTGGCAGAACCTCCTCCTATTTCAGCTAGGGATATTAATACTTTGAAGCGGATTTATTTGCAAGCAACTAGATTGGGGGTTCAATAATTAATAATTAATAATTAATAATTAATAATTAACAATTACCTCTTCTTTTCAAGGAGAGGATTTACTAAAAGGAAATTTTTTTCTTCTCTTGGTCGATTGGATATGGCGAGGAAACCCGTTCTTGCAGACCCGCTCCGAATGGCGCCATCCCACCCTTCGGGAAGCTCCGCTAACGACTGCTTTTTTCTCCTTTAAAGCAGAGGCTTTTTACCTTAATTATTCGGTAAGTTTCCTTTGCAATCAGATTTGGAATAGGCACTTAGTTTATTGCATGAAAGTGGCGATATAGGTTCTGCTAGACTCTGCTAAGGTAGCAAAACCTCTAAGTTTTCTCCAATTTTATAGCAGTCTAAGGAAAGGTTAGGATATATCAAAAGATTAAAACTCAGACAACCAAAGATTTTTCCTTCTTCCTTCTTCCTTCTTCCTTCTTCCTTCTTCCTTCTTCCTTCTTCCTTCTTCCTTCTTCCTTCTTCCTTCTTCCTTCTGCTATAAATTCAAAACTTTCCTCGACCGGAAAATACTACTATCAAAAATGTTACTAACTGTACTAAAACAATACTAGGACCAGAAGGTAAATTAAAACTACCAGATACTATCATTCCTAACACCCCACTCATGGCACCAATTGTCGCAGAAACTCCTAAAAATGGTACAAATTGATGACAAATCAACTTAGCTGTTGCTGCTGGAATTACCAAAAAAGCATCCACCAATAGAATACCAACTGCTCTCATAGTCAGAGCGATCGCCAAGGATAAAATAATTATAAATATGTATTTATATCTTTGTACTGGTATCCCCTGAATTTGTGCTAAATCCGAATTTAAAGTTAATAATATTTGTTGTTGTAAAGTCAATCCTAACCAACCCAATGTTACGACTAACAAAATAACTAAAAAAAGTAAATCTAGATTACTAATTGCTAAAATATCACCAAATAATATAGATAATAAATTTCCTCGATACCCAGGTATAAAATTAAACCCAATAGTACCCAATGCAACCGAACCCGCAATTACAATACTTAAAATTGTATCTCCACCTAAATTAGTTTTTTCAATTAAATAATTTATTCCTAATCCAAAGAATACCAAAAAAACAGTTAAAGCGATCGTAAGTGGTAACTGTAATAAAGCAGCTAATACTACAGCTAAAAAAGCCGTATGGCCCAAGACATTTCCAAATAAAGATAATTGGCGCAAAATCACGAAACCACCAATAATTCCTCCTAAAATTCCTAATAGAATACCCCCTATAATTGCTCGCTGCATAAATGGTAGACTAAATAAATTAATCCATTCTGAAAAATCCATATTTATTAAATACAAGTCAAGTAAATTTATTTATAGAGAAGCTAAGGTTAATAATTATAAATACACAACAAAATATATACAGCATATTCCAAATATATGAAGTACAGATATTAATAATTAAATGTGTGTAGTGCAGGCATCTTGCCAGCAATAAGAATTTTATTACTTCGGTTCCCCATTCCCTATTTCCTATTACCGAATAATTAATAATTAATAATTAAATAATTCTGGTTTAAAGCCTCCCCTTTTAAGGGGAAAATAAAGAAATAATATTTCCTTATTTTCAATCAAGGACTGTTTTAACCAGAGGTAATTATCAATTATCCATTATCAATTATCCATTATCAATTATCAATTATCAATTATTGAACTATTCCCTATTACGGAATAATTAAAGCTTAAAGCCTCTCCTTTAAAGGAGAAACAAGAAAAAATTTTCCTTTGAGTTAATCCTCTTCTTTTCAAGGATAGGTAATTATTAATTAGGGTTTGCTGAAAAAGTCTAATAGTTATGGCAGGGAACACTTAACTGGGAACAGGGAACAGTTTAGACTATCTGTAATGACCACATTTTCTGATAGTTAGTGTCAAAACTTTACTATTTTGAGACGACAACAGCCAAAAACTAGGTATTTTTTCCAGACCTAAAAAGGCTCAAACCTTTATTTGTTAATACTTTTATATTTAATCAGCAAGCCCTAATTATTAATTATTAATTATTCATTATTCATTATTCATTATTTAACTATTCCCTATTAATGCTGATGAACATATCTAGTTAAACTATCCCCATAAACTTTACTCAAGTTATTTTCATCCAAAGCAACACTAGGTTTACCCTGACAACATAAACGACGATTCATACAAATAACTTGGTCACAATAACGACTCACCATATCTAAATCATGGGAAACTTGCAGAATAGAAAAACCCTCTTCTCGATGTAAATTTGCCAGTAATTCAGCAAACTGTATTTCTCCAGTTGGGTCTATACCAGCCATAACTTCATCTAATATTAATAATTGTCTATTTTGCACCAAACAATATCCCAATAAAACCCGTTTTAACTCCCCACCACTTAAACTTCCTATTCGCTGTTTTGCCTGATTTTCTAACTTAACTTGTACCAAAGCTTTTTCTATTGCTATATGCTTTTCCCGCGACCTCATCAAACCTTGCTCAGGGTAACCTAAACTGATTAATTCAGCTACACTTAAAGGGAAACTCCGGTCAAAAGGTAATTTTTGGGGAATATAACCAATTTTTTGCCAATGTTTTCCTAAATCTTTTATTTGTTTGCCTAGAATTTCTATATAGCCTGATTCATAAGGAATTAAACCTAATATTGCCTGAATTAATGTACTTTTTCCTGCACCATTCGGACCAATAATTGCTGTATTACTACCAGGAAATATTTGAAATGACACAGATTCTACTGCTTGATATTTTCCTCTAACTACTGTCAGATTTTGTACATCAACTACTGGAATATTTTTGTTTATTGCTACTAACTTCACTGGCAAATTTCCTCTAAAGTTTTTATATTATTTCTCATAGCAGTAAAATAATATTCTGGGTCTAACGAACCGCTGATTACTGGGTCTAATTTTTTGACTGGTAATCTAATATCTTTAGCAATTTGTTGCATCCGATTATCATTAAATCCAGTTTCAGCAAGTAAACCTTTAACTTGATATTCTTGAGCTGCTTTTATTACTCTTTGAACATCTCTAGGCGTGATATTATCTTCTGGCAATTCCACCACTGCCATTTGTTGTAAATTGTACCGTTGAGCTAAGTAAGGATAAGCATCGTGAAAAGCAATAAATTTACATCCTTGAAAGGGTGATAAACGAGTTTGAAATTCTTGGTGAAGCTCCTGTAATTTACGAATATAAATATCAGCATTAGCTCTATAAGTAGCTTCATTATTAGAGTCAGCTTGAATTAAACCATCCCGAATATTCTTAACTTGTTGTTGCGCTAAAACAGGATCTAACCAAACATGAGGGTTTCCTTCTTCATGGTGATGACCGTGGTGGTGGTCATGGTCGTGGTCGTGGTGGTCGTGGTCGTGGTGGTCGTCGTGGTCCTTATCTTCTTCTTCTAGGGGTTCTATATTTTGACTAGCATCAATTTCTTGAAGTTGAGAATTACCCGTAGCATCAACTAATTTCTCTAAAAATTCTTCTAACCCCAACCCATTTTTTACTAATACATCTGCCTCTGCAATACTCCGTGCATTCTCTGGCGTTGCCTGATAATCGTGGGGGTCTGCTCCCGCAGGAATTAAGAGTTCTACTTTTCCACTTTCTCCGGTAACTCCTTTGGTAAACATATATATAGGTAAGAAAGTTGCTACTATTTTAGTTTCATTTTGATTTTGGGCCACACTACTAACACTTCCGAGAGAAACAGCCGTGGCCAGTGCTGCTGTTCCTAAGAATAAACAGTGAATTCGTCTAATTGTCTTGAGCATTAGTATACAGGTTATTTTTGGGAATGATTATCATTTTCAAATTT
This sequence comes from Okeania hirsuta, assembly GCF_003838195.1. Classification (GTDB taxonomy): domain Bacteria; phylum Cyanobacteriota; class Cyanobacteriia; order Cyanobacteriales; family Microcoleaceae; genus Okeania; species Okeania hirsuta. The sequence continues at coordinate 164 of NZ_RCBY01000059.1, read as the reverse complement.
ATCATACCACAATGGGTAGTATCAAATCCGGTAGCATTGGTGTAATTAGATAAAAAGGATGGGGAGGTGTGGGGAGTGTGGCAATGGCGTTCAGATGGAACATTATCATTTTCTTTGTGGGTTTAATACCCCACCGTCAACGGGGGTGTTCACGCATTACTTGG
>NZ_RCBY01000589.1 GCF_003838195.1 Okeania hirsuta | reverse complement strand
ACGGGTTATATAATTGTTAAAGAGTGGAACGGTACCTCATGGCTTAGTGTGGGAGCGAATATTGTGGGGCAAACAAATAATGATGGATCAGGAATCAATGTCTCTATATCAGATAATGGTGAATATGTTGCTTTTGGCTCTCCTTTTAATGAAGAAAATGGAATGTGGACAGGGCAAGTACGGATTTTTATGTGGGATGGAGCTGCATGGGTTCAACGGGGATCAGATATTGAAGGGCTGGAAATTATGGGAAGAACAGGATTTTCCGTCTCTTTATCTTCAGTGGGGGATCGTGTAGCTATAGGAGCAATTGGCATAAATGGTAATACAGGTAGGACCAGAATATATCAATGGAGCCATTCAGATTGGGTCCAGATTGGGAATGATTTATATGGATCGGGTGGAGAAAGTTATTTTGGTTTTGCTAATTCTTTTGCTGCTAACGGAAATAGATTGATCGTTGGAAGCTCTGCTTCAGGAGCGGGGTATGCCAGGGTTTACGATTGGAGTGATTCAAGTTGGGTACAATTAGAAGAAATATCTGGAAACCTTTCAAGTCCAGCCGCCCAATTGTTTGGGACTGCAGTCTCTATTTCTTCAGATGGCAGTACTGCTGCTGTGGGCGCTTCTCGTTCTCGCGGAAATGGAGGTGCTTTTAGACAGGGGCTTACCGGTGCTTACAGCCTTCCTGACTTAGCGACTTCCCTTGCTCCACAAATTTTCGCACGTCATTCTATAGATCAATTATTTCCAAACCCCTCTGATCATATTACGACTCTAACCTATTCGCTGGAAAAATCGGGTGACGTATCTCTTCAGCTATTTAATGATTTGGGACAATTAATTCATGAAAGAATGGAGATTGGTTATCTTGGAGAAAATCAAATTAGGCTGGATGTATCGGACTTAGCTGAAGGACTTTATACTCTTTCCTTAACGTTTGAAGGAATAAGTATTTCAAGATTGCTTTTTGTTTTTTAAAAATACAAAAGCCTCTCCCATACGGAAGAGGCTTTTCTTTTGGTGTTGTTTGCAATGCTTATCCCAGGTGTGGCAAGCGCAATACTTGTCCGGGATAGATCTTGTTTGGATCGCTCAACATAGGTTTGTTAGCTTCAAAGATCTCTGGGTATTTCATCGCATCTCCATAATGCCTTTTAGCGATCTTGGAAAGAGAGTCTCCACTAACTACTGTGTAGAATTGAGCTTCTGGCTCAGGAACGAGCACTTCCATGCGATCGTCCACACAGGCAATGCCCTCGATATTTCCTACTGCC
>NZ_RCBY01000588.1 GCF_003838195.1 Okeania hirsuta | reverse complement strand
TAGCTTCTGGTCCGGTAGATGGTATAGTTTGTAATATTTTAGCTGAAGTAATTATTGATATAATTCCACGTCTGGAAGCGATCGCTAAACCTACAACTTGGGGCGTTCTTAGTGGAATTTTACTAGAACAAGCTAAATCAATTGCTGATACTTTGGAAGAAAATGGTTGGGTTGTGGCCACTCTTTGGAAACGAGGAGAGTGGTGTTGTTTTAATATTCGGCGTTCTTAATTAATTTAAGAAGGTTTTAGGTTTTAGGTGGTAGGTTGTAGGTGAAAATTTGAGAATGATTTAAGAAGGTTTTAGGTTTTATATCAAATCCGTTTAATTAGGTATAAAAATATTGTCCATTTTCACAATTACCAAATCTTTATAACTGTTTTTCCTCCTGACTCCTGTACGGGCGTTTTGCTGTGGCATAACTCCGTTAACGCTCCGCGACATGTAAAGCGGAGAGCTTCTACCTGAGCAAACGGCCGTTAGCTTCGCATAACTATCATTAACGCCCCTACTACCTGACTCCTAACTTCAAAAGATTTTATACCGATACTAATAGATTTAATATTAGGTGGTAGGTGAAAATTTTAAGAACGAAGATATAGCAGTGGAAGGAAAGGGCGCGGACATATCAAAAGTTTAAAACTCAGACAAAGCCAGATTTTTCCTTTTTCACTTCTTCTCTCTTCCTTTTTCCTTCTTCCTTCAGCTATAAAAATAAATATAACTACTACAATAAAAAATATTAACTAGAACTATCAATACTTTTCCGATTGCAGAATTAATGCTAGGAAATATCCACAAAGTTGCTAATAACACCAGTAAAATTTCTATCAAGGCAACAATTGCTCCATAATGTTTCGGGTCCCAATAAGAAATAGGGCTAATAAATCGATAATTACTTAAAGGGAAAAAATGTTTATGAGCATCATTATTATGTACTGGTAAATCAAACAGAGAATGAAGCACCAAACTAATACAAATAACTTGCATAATTTCCCAGCCAAAATAGTAAGAAATTAGTAATAAAATTATCGCTAAAGGAATAGAATGAAAAGTAGCAACAAGATTTTGTATTAATGGTTGATAATAGGCTTCTGACCAAATTTTTGCTTCTGGTAACCGGACAATAAATTTTGCCCAAAAGTAGAAAATAAAGATTGGAATATCTGGTAAAATTCCACCTATTACAATAGCAAAATTAGCTTGTGATAATTGTGGTTTAGCAAGAAGAGCTAGATTAATAATGGCATGACTTGGTGTATTCATTAGAAGTAAGAAACAAGAAGGAAGAAGTAAGAAGGAAGAAGGAAAA
>NZ_RCBY01000587.1 GCF_003838195.1 Okeania hirsuta | reverse complement strand
TGACTCCTGAGGACTCCGTAGTTATTTATTTATCACTGTTTAACCGGACATGATATAAAATTATGCCAATTTTAAAAAATAATGTTACGAATAGTAAAAGGAATAAAAAGACAAATGTAGGATATGCTCTTTGACAAAAACGATGATTTACGACCTAAAAAACGCTTTAAATAGTATTCATTCTGACTCCTGACTCCTGACTCCTGACTCCTAAGAAATATCCTAGCTATTTGTAGCAAACATTTATCAATTTGGTATTATGCCTGCTAAAGATATCTTCCATGATGCTGTTAAAAACGCTTTAATCAAAGAAAATTGGACAATTACTGATGACCCCCTTTATCTAGAATTTGGTGGTGTTGATATGTATGTCGATCTGGGTGCTGAAAAACTTATTGGCGCTGAAAAAGAGGGAAAACAAATCGCAGTTGAAATCAAAAGTTTTCTTCGACAGTCCCTAATTTCCGAATTTCATAACGCCTTGGGGCAATTTATTAACTATCGAACAGTATTAAGGAGAAATCAACCAGGCAGAACTCTCTATTTAGCTGTGTCTGAAGATGCTTATGAAAGTTTTTTTACTCTTATTTTTACCCAAGTAGTAGTTGAAGAAAATGAAATTAAATTAATTGTCTATGATGCTAAAAAAGAGGTTATTGTTCAATGGAAAAATTAGCTAAATAGGGAACACTTAACTGGGAAAAGGGAACAGATGGGAGTTTCAGTTTTTTGATCTACTCTTTGATTTGTCACAACTTATTTAGGATTGCTATAGTAGTTGAAGAAAATGAAATTAAATTAATTGTCTATGATGCTAAAAAAGAGGTTATTGTGCAATGGAAAAATTAGCTAAATATCGAGAAAATATTAAAAAGATTATTACCGACTATAGTCAATATAAACCATCTTATGGAGAGATAGAAGTACAAGTTATTTTTGATGAAGAACGCGACCATTACCAATTAATAAATGTAGGTTGGCACGGCAATAGACGAGTACGGGGTTGTGTATTACAAATAGATATTAAAAATGAAAAAATTTGGATACAACATGATGGTACAGAAATTGGTATTGCTAGTGAATTAGTAGATTTAGGAGTACCATCGTCAGATATTGTTCTAGCTTTTCACGCACCCTATAAACGAAAATATACAGGTTTTGCTGTGTCTTGAAAAGGAAAAAAAAGACAGTTTCTATGCAAAACTGAACCTACTGTATAATTGTCAACGTTCGGAGGATATTTTGGTAATATAGCAGTGAGCGCTGGTATATTTACAAATTGTAGTAGGGGCAAAAGAGCTAGAAGTCTTATATGAT
>NZ_RCBY01000586.1 GCF_003838195.1 Okeania hirsuta | reverse complement strand
CAACTTCCCTCTAGATTTGGCTGCTGTAGAAGCTCCTTCTATCAATGGTTAATTTTTGAGTTAGCTTTAGTTAGCTAATATAGACACCCTCCAATATTGAATATTGGGGGGTGTTTTTTTTCAATGTTACGCTATTATATCAAATCCGTTTAATTGGATATAAAAAAATTCTCCAATCGCCATAACTACTGGCGCGTCAAGCTTAAAATGGGGCGTTGGTAATTAGTAAGATGATTTTCTAGCAGGGGTGATACCCATTACTTACTCTGGTTAAAAATTTAGAGTGAGTCAGAAGGGGATTAGTCTGAAAGTTTCATCTCTTGATTTACCAACACCTAAAATGGTGTATTAGCTTCATAGGCAAGAAGTTATCATCACAGATCATCAGGCGAGCGCTAAAAGAAGACCTGAAGGTGGAAGTGGAACATTCCAAACTAGGAAAGCTTCAGATCATAGCTTGGCATCAATTACATTTTAGACAACTTGCCCATCAAAAGTTGTCTGTAATTCGAGTTCAACAATTAGATTCACCCAAAAGTAAACCACTATGGTTAGGTTGGCATGGAGAACAAATACCCAACTTGATAGAAATAGTTGACTTATATCTACGTCGCTTGACAATTGAACATTGGTATCGTTTTTCTAAGCAAAGATTACATTGGACTTTACCTAACTTGGGCACTAAAGAGCAATGTGATCGATGGAGTGATTTGATGCCCATGGTCACTTGGGAGTTATGGTTAGCTCGTGGGATGATGGAAGACCATCCTCTACCTTGGCAAAAAGCACAGAGTAATTTAACTCCTGGAAGGACAGCTCAGGGGTTTGGAGCAGTTATTGCAGTTGTGGGAACACCAGCACTTTCACCCCAACCCCGTGGAAAATCTCCAGGCTCGAAAAAAGGTCAAATTCGTAACAAAAGAAAACGATACCCAATAGTGAAAAAAGGAAAAGGTAAGTTTGAAAGCCAGAAAAAAAAACACAAAAAAGACGAAATCAGCTTAATTAATCTCAACATTTGTTTTTCATATCTGTTGATAGTCTAAATTTTTTGCATCAGGGCAAACGCATCTCGTCAATAAACTAGGGGTAATTATCAATAAACCGGGTTTTATTGCGCTTGTTGACAATAGACTTTCAACATATAGTGTCTATAAAATCAAACAAACACTACATATAGGGAACGGCAAAATAAGATGCGTTTGCCCTGGTCTAAATTCCAGGGCAAACGCATCTCGTCAATAAACTAGGGGTAATTATCAATAAACCGGGTTTTATTGCGCTTGTTGACAATAGACTTTCAACATATAGTGTCTATAAAAT
>NZ_RCBY01000585.1 GCF_003838195.1 Okeania hirsuta | reverse complement strand
GGGCTATCAACAGTATTAAAATAATTGGACAAAGTTAAACATAAATAGACATTTACTGTGATATATTAGATTTATGTTTAACTTATTAAACTATTAAAAGAGGTGGCCGACAACTGAAATGCAATCAATCAAGACCAAATTAAAAGTTAACAATTATCAAAAAACCATACTTGCCAAACACGCAGGTGTAGCCCGTCATGCTTATAATTGGGGATTAGCAACTTGCATTTGTGAATACAAGGAAACTAAGAAACGGCCTAGTGCTATCACTTTACATAAACGTTTGATTGCTGAAGTAAAAAGTGAAAATCCCTGGTATTATGAGGTATCGATCGGGTGCCCCCCAGCAAGCATTAAGAGATTTAGAGAGGGCATTTAAAAACTTTCTAACTATTCCTGAACGTGGATTTCCAGTCTTTAAAAAAAAAGGCAGAAAAGACAGCTTTTACTTAGAAGGAAGTATTAAGATTATTCAAGGAAACTACATACAATTACCCAGAATAGGAATAGTAAAAACTTATGAAATTTTACCCTCTGTACCAGTAAAAAACGTCACCATCTCAAAAAAAGCAGATAGTTGGTACATCAGTTTCAAGTACAATTTTGAATCCGAACCAACAGAAAAAGTTGGAGAAACTATTGGTGTAGATATAGGCATAAATACATTAGCAACCTGTTCTGATGGCAGCAAATTTGCTAATGTTAAAGCCTACAGGCAAGCCAAAAAACAATTAGTTCGTCATCAACGTGCAGTCAGCAAAAAAGTTATTGGCTCCAAAAACAGATGCAAAGCAGTAAAAAAACTAGCTTCATCACACAAAAAAGTAGCCGATATCAGAGCAGATGCACTACATAAACTCACTTCATGGTTAGCTAAAAACCACAGCACCATAGTAATTGAGGATTTAAACGTAAGTGGAATGCTCAAAAATCACAAACTAGCAAGTGCTATTGCTGATTGTGGCTTTTATGAATTTAAGCGTCAGCTGACATACAAATGTGAATGGTACGGCAGTAAATTAGTCATAGCGGATAGATTTTATCCAAGTTCTCAAATATGTTCAAACTGTGGGCATCAACAGAAAATGCCGTTGCACTTGAGAACTTATGAATGTAGTGAATGCGGTTTTGAAGCTGATAGAGATTTGAATGCTGCTATCAACCTGAAAAACTATGTGAATCAGTAGCTTGAGTTTCAAGCGATTTTAAGCCTGTGGAGAAGATAAGTTGCAGACTGCGGTCGGTGGTCTTCTGTGAAGCAGGAAGCTAGCTCCAAAGCTCATGCAACCATGTATGGGTAAGTTTGGGTAAGTTTAGTAGAACGG
>NZ_RCBY01000584.1 GCF_003838195.1 Okeania hirsuta | reverse complement strand
AAGAAGCACACTCATGACAGGATTACACAGTGGGCACACCCAAGTACGTGGAAACACCGGGGGCATCGCCCTTCCTGATAGTGCATTCACCATTGCCGAATTATTGCAGCAAGCCGGCTACGCTACCGGGGGATTTGGTAAATGGGGATTGGGTGATCAGGGAACAGAAGGGGTTCCGGAGAAACAAGGATTCGATGAATTCTTTGGCTACTATCATCAGATTCATGCCCACAATTATTACCCAGAGTATCTCTGGAGAAATAGTGAGAAAGTAAACTTGCCAGGAGAGGACGGCAGGCAAACTCCTACACCCAATATCTGATTTTTGATGAAATGAAAGCCTTTATTCAAGACAATAAAGACAGGGCCTTCTTTTGCTATGCCCCCTGGCCAGTACCTCATGGAAAGTATGTAATTCCGAGTACCGATCCTGCGGTGAGTTTATATGAAGAGAAAGATTGGACGGAAAAAGCGGAAAAAACTACGCCGCCATGACGAGTCTCTTGGATCGCCAGTTTGGCGAGTTGATGGCTTTATTAAAAGAACTCGAAATTGACGAAGAAACCTTGGTCATCTTTTGCTCAGATAATGGAGGAGGAATAGAATTTGCGGATGAAAAACCAATGGTGAATTGCGAGGTTTTAAAAGAGATTTATACGAAGGAGGCCTTCGAATCCCCTTCATCGCTCGCTGGCCCGAGAAAATCACTCCAGGACGCACCACCAATGAACAAATTTATTTCCCAGATATCCTTCCAAACTTTTGCAGAGGTGGCTGGACAAAAGAACAGTATTCCCAGAAATATCGATGGAATATCATTGTATAAGCTGCTAACCGATGCGAACCATGCCCTTCCCGATCGGATGCTGTATTGGGAATACCCGCATTATGATTGGGGCGCCAAGAACTATCCAGATAGCCAGTTTAAGCAGGCTTTACGCTATAAGAATTGGAAAATGATACGAAATGGGAAGGATAAGGAATGGGAAATTCTATGACCTTCGAGAAGATCCGTTGGAGAACAGATAACGTGAGGCTTATCACCCGGGGAAGATGGAAAAATTCCAAGAGTGGATCACCGAACATAGAAACGAAGCCCCCCCGCAGATCGAACCGGATCAGCAGGAGGGCCGTTCATTCAGATAAGGTCGAAATTAGTTTCTTGGCAAGGAGAAACAGAAGGTACTACCCTGACCGAGCTTTGACTCTACCCAGATTTCACCACCATGTCGTTCCACGATCTTTTTGCAGGTGGCTAATCCGATACCGGTACCCTCATATTCATCCATCTTGTGTAGGCGACTAAACATCCGGAAGATCTTTTCCTTGTATT
>NZ_RCBY01000583.1 GCF_003838195.1 Okeania hirsuta | reverse complement strand
AAAACTTAAATTTCCTGTAGATATCCACGCTAACTTTTACACAAACGATACCAACAGACATGATATTACTTATTCCTTCTTCTTTCTTCCTTTTTCCCTCTTCCTTCTTCCTTCTTCAATAAATCAAAAACTATGACAGATATTTGAAATTTATTAAACAAATTAGCTGCTCAAGAAGCACAATTAAATAATATTCAATTTCTAGCACCTTGTATAAGAAATGGGCGAGTCAAAACAAAAGTAGCAGGAATGGTTTATACCTTTCAAACTCAACCTAAAAAAATTGAAGGTTGGGGAATTTTTCAACCAATTAATGACAAAATAGCAAAATTTGTAGAAGAACCAAATTTGCCTCAATTAGAGGAATATTTCCAACTTTTAAAACCTCTTAGATTATTCCTTGCTTGTCAATTAAAAGGGCAAAAATGGCTAGCATATCCAACTAATGAATCTGATGCTAAACAACGTTTTGGTTTTGCTAAACCTATAGCAGTTCATATAGTAACAGAAGGAGCTATGTTTGAGTCAATAATTGCTAGATTTGATGGTAGTTCCTGGTGGTTTGAAGATATCGATCGCCGTGCCGATCCTTTTGTTGCGGAACAGTTACGGGAAGCGTTCAAAAATATTACGCCACTCAAAGAAGTCAGGTTTAAGGGGATAACACCAGAAATGAAAACAGTTTATGACTTAGTAGCGCGACAAAAAGAAGAGTTTATGAAACAAATGCAACAACAAAGGGATGAAAAACAACTGCGTGAAGCGTTAGAAATGGGAGGAGGTGAATTGCAGGATTTTCGCGATCGCTCTACTTATTGGCAAGTAGAATGGGTGACAAGGGATGGGGAACGTCATAGTTCTGCTATTGAGAAAAATGATTTGACTGTGGTGAGTGCTGGTATTTGTCTGAGTGGGGGCGATCGACATTTTGATTTACAGTCTTTAGTGGGTGTTGTTAAAGAAGGAAGAAGGAAGAGGGAAGAAGGAAGAAGGACTAAAGTTGGAAATAAGAAGTAAGAAGGAAGGAAAGAATAAGTAGGAAGGACTAAAGTTGAAAATTAAAAGTTATCAACTCGAAGGAAGAAGGGATATAATTTATCAGGAAGAAGTAAGAAGGGGTAAAGATTGCTTGGAGTTTATAGACTTGGAGTAGCTTTTTGGAGACTATCCCTATCTACTTTTTCCTTCTTACTTCTTATTTCCAACTTTAGTCCTTCTTCCTTCTTCCCTCTTCCTTCTTCCTTCTTTAACAACACCCACTAAAGACTGTAAATCAAAATGGCGATCGCTCTACTTATTGGCAAGTAGAATGGGTGACAAGGGATGGGGAACGTCA
>NZ_RCBY01000582.1 GCF_003838195.1 Okeania hirsuta | reverse complement strand
AATTTTGAACACCGTGTAGACGGTGGGGTATTAAACCCACAAAGAAAATGATAATGGATATTTAAACCCCTAATAACTACTTCCAAAAAAGGTCAAGGTAGTGGTTTAGGATTGCATATTATTCGTAGAACTCTATATGAAATTGGAGGTTATATTAAAGAAACCAGAGAAAATGATGTAATGTTTGAAATGTATATTACTTATGGTTATCGGTAGAAAAAGTTAAATCAAAATTCAAAAATTACAGAATTAACTATGGAAACAAAAAACGTTCATTTACTATTAGTTGAAGATAACCCAAATTATCTCGAAGAATTAATAGAGTTGTTAAAAGAAGACTTTGGTTATCAAAATATTGAAACAGCAGTTAGCGCTAAAGAAGCAACAGAAAAATTACAAAATCCTTTTGACATTATTATTGCTGATATGCGTATGGAAGCAGATGATAGTTGTTTTGCTGTCCTAGAGGAAGTTCAATCTCGAAATCTTTCTTCTGTTGTGATTATCTTAACAGCAAATGATAGCGTAACTGACTGTCGCGATGCTTTTAAAAAAGGTGCTTGGGATTATATTTCCAAGAATATGAAAGGCGATGTTTTTGAAATTTTAGACAAGTCTATTAAAGAAGCAATTACTGATTTTAATAGTTGGGGTAACGTTAAAAATGACCGATGGATTGAAAAAAATAGAGAACACTTAGAAGACCAATATTGGGGGAAATATATTGCAGTTATTAATCAAACAGTCATAGAAGTAGCAGATACAGAAGAAGAACTGAATCAAAAAATTGAGGAACGAAAATTAAGAAGATTTTTAACGACTATTCGTAAAATAGACGAGTTTAAACCTATAGATGAATTGATTAAACAAAGGGAAAGCGATAGTTTAGAATTTAAAAGTACTTTACAATGGGATATTGAAAAAGATCGCAAAAATGAAAAGTTAAAATTTAATCTTTTAAAAACAATTGTTATTTTTCTCAATTCTCAAGGAGGAACTTTATTAATAGGAGTTGAAGAGAATGGTAATATTTTTGGTTTAGAAAAAGATATTTCTTTCTTGGAAACTCTAGACAAATTTAAACAAACATTATCTAATTTTATTTATGACCGCATTAGAGCTGGTTTTCCTCAATATATTAAAGTCCGTATTGAAACTTTAGAAACCAAGGAAATTTGTATTGTTGATGTCAAAAGATCGCTAAAAAAGTCATTCCTTAAAACCGAAAAAGGTTTAGAATTTTATATTAGAGTAGGAAATACTTCAAGAGGATTAACTATTCCTGAAATTTACGATCATTTTTCCTAATTAGGGCTTGCTGATTAAATCTAAAAGTATTTACAGATAAAGGTTTTAGCCTTTTT
>NZ_RCBY01000581.1 GCF_003838195.1 Okeania hirsuta | reverse complement strand
TCCTCCCACCGGAACCACCGGCATATTCAAATCGCTCACGCTCGTGAAAGGATAAAATTTTAGGCTGACATACCGCTACATCTGGTTGTTCAGCAAAGACCTTCATAATCGGGGCTATCCAACCCGGACGGACTTCTACATCGGAATTGAGTAAAATGTAGTAGTCGGCATCGATCTGAGCCAAGGCTTCATTGTACCCTGGGCGAAACCTCCATTCTCTGGTAAACAAGGTTTGATGTCAGGAAAACCGGACAAAACTTCCCGGGAATTGTCTGTGCTGGCATTGTCAGCTACGTAAATGCTCAGATTCTCGTACTCACTTTCTAGCACAAAGGGCAGAAATTGCTTAGGTAGGTTTGTCCCTATAATTCAAGATCACTATGGCCACCTCAGGCAGGACGGAACTAACTTCTAATTGCTGAGCCTCAGACTTCGTATAATTGGACAAAGCCTCTTGACTGGCTACCCTTGTCCTCGCTAACTTGGCTTGTAATCCTCAAGGTCCTCAAAGCGATGTCATGACGATGAAGTCCACAAATTCCAGCGTAAGCTCTTTCCCGTAAATATCTTCAAAAAGTCGAAGATATTGACCTCAATGGTTTGGTGTGTGAGCTTTTCAGGGTAGGTCGATCTCCGATGTAGAGCATGCCTCCATAGGCTTTTTCCTCCAGCCAAACTTTTACGGCATAGATCCCATAAGGAGGGATCAGTTTATGTTATCCGAAATCTCCAGATTAGCGGTAGGGAAACCAATGTCCTCCAATTTTCTGGCCTTGAATTACTTTCCCTTTCAACAAGAAAGATGACCTAAGAATTGTCTGGCAGCTTGACGTCCCCTTTTTCTAGAGCTTGTCGGACTTTAGTAGAACTGACGCGATATCTTGGATTTCCTGCTTCTCGATTTCGATAACCTCATAACCCAGTTTTTGCCATGCCACTTCAAATAGTCGATGTTACCTTGCCGATTGAGTCCGAATCGATGGTCATAACCGATAACGATATACCGAGGTGGAAGCGTCCAACGAGGATGCTGAATGTATTCGCAGCAGTTTGCTGCGTAAAATGCCACGGTAAAAAGGAACAACTACAAGATTGTCTACCCCATTATGGCGAAACAATTCGACTTCTCCTCGATGGTAGTGATCAGCTTTAAGCTCTTATCTCTGGGGTATACGACTAGTCTAGGATGTGGGTGAAAAGTAATGATCACACTTTCACCTCCAACCTTTTGCGCGAGTTGTTTTACTTTCTGAATGATCTTCTGATGCCCACTATGCACTCCGTCAAAGGAACCAATCGTGACCACAGCCTCCTTAAATTCCGGCAGATCCTCTAAATTGTAGAATACATTCATAGGCTGCAAATGTATACTT
>NZ_RCBY01000580.1 GCF_003838195.1 Okeania hirsuta | reverse complement strand
AGCAGTCGCCAATATAGTTAGGACATCGAGTAATTATGATGATTTACAGCGCTTTTCAAATTGATGAACCACATCTTCACACATCAAACCTTGTAGGGACGTTCCATGGAACGTCCCTACTGTGGTCTACCTAAATGAAAACCGCTGTATGACCCGAGCAAGATGCTCGCACTAATTGTCAAACACCAACCTGGAAGTTGCTATAAATGGGTTCTATAGAACCCATTTGAGACCTATATAATTATGGTAGTCAAGTCTTTTCGCGCATCAATTTTGACCGAAAATCTGAAGTAAGGAGTGTTTTTTGTATCATTTCTCCGCACATCTACCCTCTTACCTCCTGTCTCTTGACTCCTGACTCCTGACTCCTTCTTCAATTATGCTCTAATTAAAACTCCTGGTTCTTTCTGCATAGGCAAAATATCTAAGGTGTCAGTTTGAGAGCAATATTTGAGGTCTTCATAACATTCTAAGCGTTGGAGACGTTTGCCGTGACTGGCATAATTTAATAGTTCATATAATTTTTGCTCCCACTGAAGATAGAGGGATACTGCGCCAAATACTTCATCATTTCCTACAGTTTCATCTGGGAGAGAATTAGTTTCTGTAATTAGGGTGTGAGCGATCGCTCCTGCACAGACTGTATCTTCCAATGAATAACTACCTTCCCACCCAGAACCCAAGATCCAAATAGTTTCTGGTTTGTTGGTTTTGAGATATTCAACTACAGAGCGACGATTGACAAGTGCTGCTGCTAGGACAACTTTAGCATTTTGAATCCGCTGAAGACAACGAGTGCCATTAGTAGTAGTCATAAATAAACGTTTATCTTTGACAACTTCTGAAGTAAAGTTGAGGGGTGAGTTGCCTTCATCACAACCTTCTACTTTTTTGCCTCCTCTTTCTCCTACACGAATGCGTTTGTCAGCAGGCCATTGCTCGCTGACTGCCATTAATTCTTGAACATCGCTAAATACTTGTACTGCTTCTGCACCTGCATTTAATGCTGTGGCCATTGTTGTTGTTGCTCTGAGGACATCAACCGCGATCGCGCAGTCTGGCATATTTTCGGTGGGGGTTTCTTCGGGAGTGTGGTAGATGAATATTTTCACGGTTTACATTCTGAGTAATATTATTGATTAATTATTGTATTGCTTTATAGCGCTGTGCACAGGTAACAGCTCATCTGGCAATAGGCAACCCACCCCTCGCCCCTCCCCCTCCCAGGAGGGGAATAAATTGCTGATCATATAAGACTTTTAGCTATTGGACACCTCCTGAATTTTGTAAATATACCAGCGCACATTGCTTTATCAACAGGACTTACGCAAAGACACTGTGTATAGAGTCCAGTAACTATTGGACAATAGTTA